>CAYZMV010000041.1:0-9521 GCA_964479635.1 uncultured Clostridium sp.
TTTATTTTTTATGAATACATAATAGCACCATTTTTTAGCAATGTCAATAGGAGAGTGCTAAAATTTATAAAAATTTTTTAAATTATATGCAAAAATAATACAGAAGATTTGATTTAAAAAATAGGCACAAGCAAGTATTGAGTTATCAACTACCCAAACTTTGCCCAAACAATGAATGAAAGTATAGAGGATAGTATAATAGAATTAATTAAGCAAAATAATAAAATTACACAAGTACAAATGGCAGAAATATTCAATGTTAGCAGAGATGTCATAAAAAGAAACATATAGTTATATTCCCATATTCGCGACCAAAAAACTGTTACAATACAGTTTTTGGTAATGAAAGTATTGAATTTTTATTTTTATTACAATATAATATGTATATGAATATACTTTTTTGGAGGTATAAATGGAAATAAATAGAAATCATTTCTTCTAGTGTAGGCTCTTTATCAAACCCAACTAAATTAGCCAATACTTTTGACAGTACAAGAAATATAAAAATTAGCCATAAAACAATAAATAATTATTTAAAATATTTAGAAGAAGCATTTATAATAGAGAGAGCGAAGAAATATGATATAAAGAGGAAATTAAAAGTATGAAAAAAGCAATAATTTTTGATGGATATGGGACACTAATTTCGACAGGAAATAAATCTGTAATGGCAGCAGAAGAAATCTTAAAGAAGATTAACGCAGAAAATATGGATGCAACAGTGTTTTATAAAAAGTGGAAAGAATTTCATAAAAAGCAAATGAATGAAATCAAAGAATTTGTAACAGAGGAAGTTATATTTGAAAACGATCTAAAAATGTTATATGAATTTTATAATCTAAAGGGAGATTACAAAGAAGACGTAAAAATAATGCTAAATTCTTTAGATAAAAGGGAAGCATTTGAGGAAACAAACGAGGTTTTAAATAAACTATCTGAAAAATATAAAATATACATAGGCTCAATAACAGATACGGCACCATTAATAGTTAATATAAAAAACAACAATATAAAAGTAGATAAAATTTATACATCAGAGAGTTTAAAAGAATATAAACCACATAAAGCATTTTATACAAAGATATTAAATGATATAAAATTAGAACCAGATGAAGTTGTATTTGTTGGAGATTCATTATTAGAAGATGTAAAAGGACCTCAGAGTGTAGGTATATATTCTGTATTGCTAGATAGAAAAGGAAAATACACAGAAGAAGAAAAAAATGTAGCAGATGCTGTTATAACTGATTTAACAGGATTATATAATGTTATGAAAAAATTGTAATGCACTTCAGAGGCATTACTTAATTTAAAAGCAGGTAATTTAGTGAAAAGGTTTAATTATATATTTAGGAGGTTTTAATTATGTTAGAAAAAGAAGAAAGTGTAAAAAAACAAAATCGTTTAGTACAGATTTTATCTACTACAAAAGCAAAATATGTTATAGGAACAATTCTATTAAGTGGTATAGGAGTTGCCTTACCTAGAATATTCCATATTTTAGCAGGAAGTTCAGCAGGGGCTACATTTTTACCAATGCATATAGCAGTTTTAATTGCATCATTAACATTTGGAGCAATAAGTGCTAGTATTGTTGCAGGAAGTTCAGTTATATTTAGTTATTTATTAACAGGAATGCCAACCTTAGAAAGACTACCATATATGTTAATAGAACTTGTAATTTATGCAATATTATTAAGTGCTTTAAATAAAAAGTTCAATTCTTATGTATCTCTAATTGCCACAATTATTTTGGGTAGAGTTTTATATGCAGGAGTATTATTTGTAGCAATAAATCTTTTAGGACTACAAACTTATGGCATATCTGTTATTGAAAGTATTAAGGCAGGACTACCCGGTATAGCAATTCAATTAATATGTGTACCATTTATAGCTAAATTCATTAAAAAAAGAATAGGATTAGATAAATCAAAATAATTGTAAGTATGGTTTAATATATAAATTAGTACATAGTCAGGATGACTTAGAGTGTTGACAAAAAAATATAAAAAACATATAATGAGTTTGCATTACTAATTAAAAAGGAAATAGGATTAGAAAAATGAATAAAATAGAAGAATTAAAACAAATTTTGCATAAAACAAATGCATCGTTAGTTGTTTGTTACAAAAGTGGAGAAATAAAGGAGTATTATCACAATAGAATTACGGATATACAAGAAATTCTAAATGCTGATAAAGATGCATTGCAAGAGGCTATTGTAGCCGATAAGGTAATAGGAAAGGTTGCAGGAAGTGTTTTGACAGTTGCAGGAGTTAAAGAAATATATGCTGATGTTATAAGCAAATATGCCATTTCTGTTTTAGAAGAAAATAACATTAAATATGAATATGGCAAAAAGGTTGATTATATTATAAATCAGAATAAAACTGGTATGTGTCCTATGGAAAATAAATATAAAGATGAAAAAGATATAAATAAAATTTATAGAGAAATGCTACAATTATAAGTTAGAATTAAGCTTAAGTGTACAATACAAAGAAATAAATTGTTTGGTACTTTTAAAAAAAATATATATATGATATAATCGGTGCGAAGTGGTATTAGCTATGAGATATAAAACAGAGGAAAATTTATGAAATAGGAGAATGTAGAATGAAAAAAGTACTATTAATAGGAAAAGATGGAATGCTTGGAGGAGAATTATTTAAAAGGTTGAGTTTATGCAAGGAAAAATACGAGGTGGAAGGAACTACACTTGAGACACTTGATATTACAAATTTAGAGGATGTATTAAAAAAGGTAGACGAGGTAAAACCATATTTTGTTATAAATTGTGCAGCATATACAAATGTTGATGGATGTGAGACAAACTATGATATTGCAGAAAAAGTAAATGGAATTGCTGTAGGGAATCTTGCAAAAGCTACAAAAGAAGTTGATTCAACACTTATTCAAATTAGCACAGACTATGTATTTGATGGAAGACTTGATGTAAACAAAGTCTATACAGAGGATATGACACCTAACCCTGTAAGTGCGTATGGAAAAACAAAACTTATTGGTGAAGAGAATGCTAAGAGTGCTAATAAGTACTATATTTTACGTACTGCGTGGTTATATGGACAGGGTAAAAACTTTGTAAGAACTATGCTAAATGCTTCTAAAACAAGAGATGAAGTAACTGTAGTGTGTGATCAATATGGTTCACCTACATCTACTACAACTTTATGCAAGATAATTGAACAAATTATGGAAAAAGAACCTGAATATGGAATCTATCATTCAACAAATGAGGGATATACTACGTGGTATGATTTTACGCGTAAGTTCTATGAAATTAAAGGCATTAAAACAAATGTAAAACCAATAACATCAGCACAGTATAAAGAAATGTATCCACAGTCTAGTGATAGACCATTTAATTCAAAACTTTCAAAAGATAAATTACATAGTATTGGAATATATCCAGATGATTATGTTGATGCTGTAAAAGAATATTTAAAGGGGGAATAGTAATGAAAGGAATTATACTTGCAGGAGGTAATGGAACAAGACTTTATCCAGTAACAATAGCTCTTTCAAAACAGTTATTACCTGTATATGATAAGCCAATGATATATTATCCATTATCTACTTTAATGTCAGCAGGAATAAGAGAAGTACTAATAATTTCAAATCCAGATTATCTACCTATGTTTGAGAAATTGATAGGGGATGGTTCTTTATATGGAATGAGGATAGAATACAAAGTACAAGCAAAACCTGTAGGACTTGCAGATGCCTTTAGAGTTGGTGCGGAATTTATAGGGAATGACAATGTATGCTTAATTCTTGGAGACAATATGATTTATGGACCAAATTTTGAGGAGATACTTACCGAAGCTGAAAAAATAAAAAAAGGTGGAATTATATTTGGTTATGAAGTATCTGATCCTACATCTTATGGTGTAGTTGAAATGGATGAACTTGGAAATGCTATATCTATTGAGGAAAAACCTACAAAACCAAAATCAAATCTTGCAGTTCCCGGACTATATTTTTATGATAATAACGTGGTAAAAATTGCAAATGAGATTAAGCCATCACCACGTGGAGAACTTGAAATTACAGATGTAAATAGAGTATATATGGAAAAAGGTGAGTTAAAAGTTATCAAACTTGGACGTGGTTATGCGTGGTTTGATACAGGAACACCAGATAGGTTAAATGAAGCAGGGGATTTTGTACGTGCGATTGAACTTAGACAAGGTGTACAAATTGCTTGTATTGAAGAGATAGCGTATTCAAATGGTTGGATTACAAAAGATGAAATACTTGAACTTGCTAAAAAGTATAAGGAAACAGATTATGGTAAATATATTAAGAAAGTTGTAGGATAGTAATATGGGAAAATTTAAGAAAATAGAAACTTCAATAGATGGGGTATATATAATAGAGCCAACAGTGTTTGGAGATGATAGAGGCTATTTTATGGAGACATATAGCGAAGACGAATTTAAGGAAATTGGAATCAAGAATAAATTTGTACAAGACAATCAGTCTAAGTCTAAAAAAGGTGTTTTACGTGGCCTACATTTCCAAAAAGAAAATTCACAGGCAAAACTTGTTAGAGTAATAAAAGGAAAAGTGTATGATGTTGCAGTTGACCTAAGATATGGAAGCAAAACATATGGAAAATATGAAGGAGTAATTCTTACAGATGAAAATAAAAGAATGTTCCTAATTCCAAGAGGGTTTGCACATGGATTTTTAGTCTTATCTGATGAAGCAGAATTTGTATATAAATGTGATGATATATATAATCATGAGGCAGAAGGCGGACTAAAATGGGATGACGAGGATGTAGCAATTAATTGGCCAATGGATGAAATAAGTAAAGATGAACTTTTAACATCTCCAAAAGATGCAAATTGGCCATCGCTTAAAGAACTTAGCAAGACGGATTTATTTAAAAATATAAAGGAGGAGTAAAAAGTGAAAAATATATTAATTACAGGTGGTGCAGGATTTATTGGTTCAAACTTTGTAAATCTTATGGTTAAAAAATATGGTGATGAATATAAATATGTTGTATATGATAAATTAACATATGCTGCAAATATGGAAAATTTAAAATCAAGTGAAGGAAAATACATATTTGTAAAAGGAGATATTTGCGATTTAGAACAAGATATTGAAACACTAAAAAAATATAATATTGATGCTGTTGTACATTTTGCAGCAGAATCTCACGTAGACAATAGTATTAAAAGACCACTTACATTTACAGAAACAAATGTAATTGGAACTCACGCACTTCTTGAAGCGTGTAGGCAAGTTTGGGGAGAGGGTTCGCCAAACAAATTTGTACATATATCAACAGATGAGGTATTTGGTTCACTTGGAGATGAGGGATATTTTAGTGAAACTTCACCTATTAAACCAAATAGCCCATATTCAGCATCTAAAGCATCATCTGATTTAATTGCATTTGCATACGCTGAAACATTTAAGATGAATGTATCAGTTACAAATTGTTCAAATAACTATGGACCAAATCAACATCATGAAAAATTAATACCACATATGATTTCTCTTGCAATGCAAGATAAGCCTTTAACAGTATATGGTGAGGGACTAAATATTCGTGATTGGCTATATGTAGATGATCATTGTGAAGCTATAGATATTATTCTACATAAAGGAAAGAAAGGCGAAAGATACTGTATTGGTGGACATAACGAAAAGAGAAACATAGAAATAGTAAAACTGATACTAAAAAGACTAAACAAACCAGAATCATTAATAGAACATATAGAAGATAGAAAAGGACACGATTTTAGATATGCAATCGATCCATCCAAGACAAGAAAAGAGTTTTCTTGGGAACCACATACTATGTTTGAAGATGGAATAATAAAGACAATAGACTGGTATATAAATCATCCCGAGTATTTAGCAAAATAATAATTATAATGATGAATAAATTAAAAAATTAGGAGAAAAAACATATGGAAAATATTGCAGTTTTAATACCAGCATATAATGAAGAAATTACGATAAGGAAAGTTGTAACTGATTTTAGGAAAGAACTTCCTGATGCTAAAATTTATGTGTATAACAATAATTCTAAAGATAAAACTAAAGAAGAAGCAACAGATGCTGGAGCTGTTGTTATAGATGAGTATAAGCAGGGAAAAGGAAATGTAATAAGAAGTATGTTTAGAGATATAGATGCAGATATCTATGTAATGGTTGATGCAGATGATACCTATCCTGCAAAAGAAGTACATAGTCTAATTGATGAGGTAAGAAGTGGCAGAGCAGATATGGCAATAGGTGATAGACTTTCAAATGGAACTTACAAGGAAGAAAATAAAAGAAGCTTTCACGGATTTGGTAATGCACTTGTAAGAAATACAATTAATTTAATTTTTAAAACTAAATTAAATGATATTATGACGGGATATAGAGTGTTTAATAAAGACTTTGTTAAAAACTTTCCTGTACTAAGTAAAGGATTTGAAATAGAGACTGAAATGACATTTCACGCTCTTGATAAAAATTATAAGATAGCTGAGTTACCTATTAATTACAAAGATAGACCAACTGGCAGTGTTTCAAAGCTTAACACGTTTAAAGATGGTTTTAAGGTAATTAAAACCATAATAAAGTCATTTAAAAATTATAAACCACTTGCTTTTTTTGGTATTATTTCTGCCATATTATTATGTTTAGGCTTAATATGTGGAGTACCTGTAATTGTGGAATTTATAAAGACGAGTTTTGTATCAAAAGTACCAAGTGCACTTCTTGCAACAGGATTTGTAATATGCTCAGCTCTATCTTTTTGTGTTGGAGTAATACTAGATACTTTAGTGGTACAGCATAAACAAAATTTTGAAATATTAAGAACAATAAATAAAAAACAATATTATAACTGAGTCAAAGGGAATATTTACTCTAGCATTTTGAGTTGTAACCATATTAATTTTTGTATGGGGTAATTATGTATTTAAAAAGAGTAAAAAAGAGTTTGCGGATGTACTATGAGGAGACCAACAATATGGAAAAAGATAGAATTGATGTTTTAGTTGCAACATATAATGGTGAAAAATATTTAAGGGAGCAATTAGATTCCATATTAAATCAAACATATAAAAATATAAATGTTCTAATATCGGATGATTGTTCAACAGATTCAACTCCTGAGATTTTGAAAGAATATGAAAAGAAAGATAGCAGGGTAAAAGTATTTTTCCATAATAAAAATTTTGGAAACTATATTAAAAATTTTGAGTTTTTGCTAACTCAGGTAAAGAGTGAGTATTATGCTTTGTGTGACCAAGACGATGTATGGTGTGATACAAAGATTGAACATAGTTTTAAGAAGATGATAGATGATGGAGCAGATTTAATTTATACTGACTTAAAAGTAGTAGATGAAAATTTAAATGAAATCTATCCATCAATGTGGGATTATTTAAAGATAAGAAAAAAAGTAAATTATGATGATATAAGAACAGAATATTTGTATAATTGTGCAACTGGTTGTACACTTATGTCTAAGTCAAAGTATATAAAAGAGTTTCTACCGCTTCCATATAAATCAGAATATATGGTACACGATTACTGGATTACATTGTATGTTGCACTACATGGAAAGATAACTCATTTAGATGAAAAAACTATTCTTTATAGACAGCACGGAAACAACCTAGTTGGAACTGGTAAAGAGTCAACTAAATTTAAAAAATTTGAACAAGTAAGAAACTTGTTTTTAAAAATAAAGATTGAGCATTTTGAAGATTATGTAGAAAGAAAAGAAGTATTTACAAAAGAGCAAAACGAATTTAATGAAAAATGTTTAGAGTATTATAAGATGCTAAAAGAAAAAAAATATTTTAATTTTAGAGGATATAAAATATTTCATAAACTATATAAATATGACACGGTAAGGTACTATGTATTACAATTTGTAATTATGAACTTACCAAGTATTTCAAGAATTATGTTTAATATTAGGTATGCTATTTTAAAGTGTTTAGGAAAAAGGTAAGGTAAAGTTTATGAAAATTGGAGTAATTGTATTAAACTATAATGATTATGAAAGTACTATAAATTATGTAAATACGATAAAAAATTATGATATTATAGATAAGATTATAATTGTAGATAATGATTCGACCAATAAAGATGAAATACGAAAATTAAAAGAAATAAAAAATGATAAAGTTGATATAATATCATCACAGAAAAATGGTGGGTATGCCTATGGTAATAATATAGGTCTTAGATATCTTGAAAAAATTGGAAATTACAAGTATGTAGCGATATCAAATCCTGATGTATATGTTGATGAAGAAACATTAAAAAAATGTATTGATTATCTTGAAAAAAATAACAAAGCAGGAATAGTTGCACCAAGAATGCATTTTGTAAATGGTGTTGCAAGACGCTCAGCATGGAAAAAGAGAACGCCATTAATAGATATAGCTTCATCTACAAGACTTACAGAAATTCTTCTATTTCCTTTTTTTAAACAAGGTGAATATTCAAAAAAAGATTTTAAAGAAGATGATTTAAAAGTAGACTGTATTGCAGGTTCGTTTTTTATTGCAAAAATGGATGCATTAAAAAAAATTAATTTTCTTGATACTAATACTTTCCTTTTCTATGAAGAGGACATTATTGGTGATAAGTTTAAAAAAGAGGGTTATGAAATACACAGTTTAAATAATTTAAAGTTTATTCATTATGATAGTAAAACAATAGGAAAAGTAATGAGTATGTATAAAAAGATGGATTTATTATTTGATAGCAAGATATACTATCAGAAGGAATATAACAAGATAAACGGTATACAAAAATGTATATTTCAAATACTTAGAATAATTAGAAAAATAGAACTAGTATTTGAGATACCTATAGTAAAATTTGTAAATGTAATAAAGAGTAAAAAGTAAAAAATATAAGAAAAAGCAAAATATTTGAAAGGGGTGCAATTTTGTGTTAGAGCTAGAAGAAAATAAACATAGAATTTCAGATATGAAGGTAAAACTAAAAAATATTGGTGATTCACTTTGACATTTCTAATAAGCAGGTAGAATTAAAAAAATTGCAAGAAAAAACAAATGAACCTGGTTTTTGGCAAGATTCTGAAAAAAGCACTCTTGTTTTATCAAAATTAAAGGCTATTCAAAATAAATTGGATAAATATAATAAAATAAACGAAGAAATTTCTAATATTGAAGATTTAAATAATTTATTGTTACTAGAGTATGATAAGGAATTAGCAAATGAGTTAATTAAAAATACGAATAATTTAGAAAAAGAAATAGAAAAATTAGAAATACAAACACTTCTATCGGGAAAGTATGATAGAAATAATGCAATACTTACATTACATCCGGGTGCCCGGAGGTACAGAATCGCAAGATTGGGTAGAAATGCTTTATAGGATGTATACAAAATGGGCTATAAGCAATGATTATACAGTTAAAGAATTAGATTATCTCGAGGGCGATGAGGCAGGAATTAAAAGTGTAACTGCATTAGTAGAAGGGGAAAATGCTTAT
>CAYZMV010000042.1:0-9489 GCA_964479635.1 uncultured Clostridium sp.
TTCACGGAGCAGTTTCAAGAGAGTTATTTAGTGAAGTATGGCCAGAAATTGCACCAAATGAATCTCCAATTACATATGTAACAAACGGAATACATACTTGCACGTGGCTTGCACCAAACTTAAAAGAATTATATAACAAATATTTAACACCATTTTGGCAGGATAAAATACATTTAAACGAAACTTGGGAAAAAATAAATAATATACCTGATGAAGAGCTTTGGAAAGAACATAAATTAAGAAAAGAAAAGTTACTAGAACTAGTAAAAGCTAATGTAACAAATAGATTAAGAAGATGCGGTATGCATTATGACGAGATAAAAGAAATCACCTCAAAATTAAATCCAGATGCATTAACAATAGGTTTTTCAAGAAGATTTGCTACATATAAAAGAGCAACATTAATATTTAATGATTTAGAAAGAATAACACAAATATTAAATGATGAATCAAGGCCTGTTCAACTTATTTTTGCCGGAAAGGCTCATCCTAAAGATATTGAAGGACAAAATTTAATAAAAAGGATATATGAAATATCAATGATGCCTCAATTTAAAGGAAAAATATTCTTGCTTGAAGGTTATGATATGGCTATGGCAAGGTATTTAATATCAGGCGTAGATGTATGGCTTAACAACCCAAGAAGACCAATGGAAGCATCTGGAACAAGCGGAGAAAAAGCATCTGTTAATGGAGTAGTAAACTTTAGTATTTTAGACGGTTGGTGGGCAGAAGGATATAACCAAAAAAACGGTTGGGCAATAGGAACAAATGCTGAATACTGTTCTTATGAAGAACAAGACAAAGCAGACAGTGATAGCATATATACAATTTTAGAAAACAAAATTATACCAACTTATTATAATAAAAAAGATGGAATTTCTGAGGATTGGGTTAGGTATATGAAAAATTCTATAATCTCGACAGGCGGAAATTATAGTATGGCTAGAATGATTACAGAATATACAAATAATTTATATATTCCTTTATGTAATTTAACTAATAATTATTTTAATAATTTGGAATTAGTTACTGAATATAATAAAATAAAAGAAGGTTTATATACAAATTGGGATGATATAGAAATTACGCAAAATAACAATCTGGACAATATATCAATGGATGCTGGAAAAAATATAGAAGTATCTTGTAATGTAAAACTTCCAAACATAAATCAAGAAAATATTGAAGCACAAGTTTATTATGGAAAAATACTTGATAATGGAACGATTGAAAATATAAGTATAATTCCAATGAATTTGGTAAATAGCAATGATGAGGAAAAAATTTATACATACAATGCTAAAATTGAATTAAAAACAGGTGGAAATTATGGATATACATTTAGGGTAATGCCAAAACACGAAATGCTATTAGACAGTAGCAATTTGAATTTAGTAAAATGGATAACCAAATAATTTATAATATATAAAATTGATAAATTATATTATCAATGAAAAGGAGAATTTATGAGAAAAACTAAAATAGTATGTACTTTAGGACCAGCTACAGATAACCCCGAAGTATTAAAAGAATTAATGCAAGCCGGTATGAATGTTGCAAGAATTAACTTTTCACACGGAAATTATCAAGACCAAGCAGAAAGAATCAATTTATTTAAATCTGTAAGAGACGAATTAGGCTTACCTATTCCACTTTTATTAGATACGCAAGGACCAGAAATAAGAATAGGAAAATTTAAAGAGCCCCAAGTATTACTAGAAGAGGGAAAAACATTTACTTTGCTAAATGAAGACGTATTAGGCGACGAAACGAAAGTATCAATAACATATAAAGAATTATATAAGGATGTCGAAAAAGGTAAAGCAATTTTAATAAATGATGGAATAGTAGAATTAAGAGTAAAAGAAATTGTAGACAAAGATATAGTTTGTGAGATTATTCACGGAGGATATTTAACAAACAGAAAAAGCATTAATGTTCCTGATTTAGTTTTAAATTTACCAAGCATCACGAACAAAGATATAGAAGATATAAAATATGGTATAACAGTAGGATTCGATTATATAGCAGCATCTTTTGTTAGAAAACCACAGGACGTTTTGGCAATAAAAAAAGTTTTAAAAGAAAATGGCGGAGAAAACATAAAGGTTATTTCTAAAATTGAAAATAGAGAAGGAATAAATAATTTCGATGCAATTTTAGACGTATCTGACGGAATTATGGTTGCAAGAGGAGATTTAGGTGTTGAAATACCAATGGAAGAAGTCCCAATTTATCAAAAGCAATTCATCAAAAAAACTTATACACAAGGAAAACCAGTAATTACCGCCACTCAAATGTTGGAGACAATGATAAATAGCCCAAGGCCAACAAGGGCAGAAGTAAGTGATATTGCAAATGCAATCTATGATAGAACAAGTGCAATTATGTTATCGCGGAGAAACAGCAACTGGAAAATACCCAGTAGAATGTGTTAAAGTGATGAATAAAGTTGCAGTAGCAGTTGAAGGTTCTATAAACTACTGGGAAAAGTTTAAAAATGAAAATTATGAATTAGAAAAATTAAATCATAATTTTAATATGAATTATTCTGTATGTATATCTGCCGCAAATATTAAGGCAAAATCAATTATAGCATATACAAATACAGGAGATACCTCAAGAACAGTGTCTGGTTTTGGACCAGAGTGTCCTATATTTGCAATTACAGAAAATGAGAGAACATATAGGCAATTAGGATTATGTTGGGATGTTATTCCAAAATTATTTGACCACCAAGAAACAATAGATGATTTAGTTTATGTTGGAATAAATGGTTTAAAAAAAGAAGGATATCTGCAAAAAGGAGATACAGTTGTAATAGCAGGAGGGGCAAAAGCAGTTAAACACTTATCTGACGAAGAAGCAATCATAAATAATTCAATGGGAGGAATTGTAGAAATATAAAGTAAATAATTTAATAAGATATGGATAGTTCAATAATATATTGAGCTATCTTTTTTAATGTGTAGTAACAATATAAAAAAATTATCATAAAATGTAGTATATACAAAAAAAGGGGGAAATTTTAATGTATAGAAATTGTATGCAAAGAAGATCTTGTCCTTCACACGATTGCCAATGCAATAATAAAGATGAAGATATAATAGATGATACTTGCGACTATGTGCAAAATGTGATGGATACAAGTGATTCGTGTGAATGTGGATTTGATGATGAAAACAATGTATTTCCTAGAAATCCTATGTATGCACAAAGTTATGTACCTTGGCAAACAATGGATAAAACTTTCATTCCAAGTGTAGGGTTAAAAATGGGGACTATATTCCCAGAATTAGTTAGTCCATATATGCCGGGACAATCAATGGAAGAAATTGAATTTATTAGAAATGCAAATAAAATAGGAGAGGGGTGTAACAAATGTTAGATAATGATAAATGTGAATGTATGGAACGTAAACATAAAGATTCAAACGATGAATCAGAATGTCCTAGAGATATGAAAAGACAAGAAATGATTGACCAAATAAAAAGTTTAAATTTTGCAATTATCGAATTAGGTCTATATTTGGATACACATCCTGATGACCAAAGAGCATTATGTATGCATAGAGAATATTGCAAACAAGTAAAAGATTTAAAAGACAAATATCAAAAGATATATGGACCACTTACAATATTCTATCCTTGCAACAAATGGAGATGGCTAGAACAACCTTGGGCTTCGTTTAAAATAGTTCAATAAATAATATGTAAATTAGTACATAGTAAAAGTGGTTTAAATTATTGTCAAAGTAAAATTTAAAATTTATAATTAAAGAAAGAAGGAATGAAAAATAACAAAATGTTACAATTTTACAGAAATATTACATTTGCATTACAAAATGAAAAAGTGTTGACAATGAGAAAAATATACACTACAATAAAAGTAATGTATGTAAGCACAAATCAACATAATGCACAATGATAAATTGAAAGGAGAAAAACAAATGAACAAAAAAGAATTAAAAAACAATGAAAAATTTAAAAACAAAAACTCTACGAAGAACTGCTCAAATCTAATCTCTAACCACCAACATCTAATCTCTGACCACAAAGCCATAACCCTCATAGCTTTAGTCATAACCATAATCATAATGCTAATACTAGTGAGCGTAACAGTAACTATGGCATTAAATGGAGGATTATTCAACACAACAAAAGAAGCGGCAAAAGGAACGCAATTAGATACAGATAGAGAAAGTCTATTGGGAGCAGTATTAGGCTCAATAGGCAGAAAATCCAAAGTAGATTATGATGAATTAGAAAAAAATTTGCCGGAGGGATTTGTAGGAAATAAGGAAGACGGATATACAAGCGATTCAGGGAACACATTTTATGTAGATGAGTACGGAAACATAACAACAGAAAAGGGCGAAGATAAAAATGAAGAAAGTACATCTAAAAGCATAAGTTTAGATCAAACGAAGGTACACTTAGATAAGGATGAAACAATTACTTTAACAGCTACTTTGGTTAATTTAGAAGAACCAGTATATTGGGAAACAACAAATTCATCTGTAGTAAGTATTTCTGAAGGAAATGAATGTTCTATCTCTATCACTGGAGAAAATACTGGTGTCGCATACATTACTGCGCATTGTGGGGACTATTCTGCAAAATGCGATGTGATGGTCGGTGAATTCGCGATTCCTTTTATGACTACATTTTCAGGTAAGCTCCCTACAGGTATCACTTTCAAAGGAGCATCCGTTATTATGGACACTGATTTGAATGTTCTTGGATTTTACTGGAGCTTCGATGTTCCTAAATCTTCTATTGCCCAAAAGTGGGACGTTGGTGAGTATAACGAGGTTCGACACGTGTATGAAAAGAGAGTCTATTTTTCTGCGACAGAACAATATGCTGATGAGATTTCGGTGACGATTAATAACTGGACGTGTAATTGTTGTTTAAAGACGTGGGTCGATAAAACACTTGAATCTTCGAAATCGTCTGAATGGGAAAAAGGTCTAGCTAATAGATACAAAAGTGAATATGAAGAATATTTAAGTAAACTTAATTAAATAATGGCTAAGCTAAAAAAATAGAATAATAAAATCATAAATAATATATATTGTATAGAGGTGATTGCTTTGGAGTCTGAGGTGGAAGAACTCTATACAGAAGATGGAAAAGAATTATTTGAGTTGATTCAACAATGGATAAATGAAAATAATTCTTTTTTATATTATAAAAGCAACGAAAATAATAAATAATTAGGTTGGAGGTTTAAATGTATGAAATAAATGATACCTATTCTAATACATTAAAAGATAAAATATGGAAAGTGGCAATATATGCAAGACTATCAAAAGAAGATGAAAAAGATTCAAATTATCGAGGACAATCTGAGAGTATTGAAAATCAAATTGAATTTTTAAAACAGGTTGTTAGAAGTAATAATTGGGTACTTGTAAACGTATATAAGGATGATGGATATACGGGAACAAATTTTGATAGACCTAGTTTTATCAATATGATGAATGATATTGATAAAGGATTAATTAATTTAATAATTACAAAAGATTTATCTAGACTTGGCAGAGATTATATTGCAACAGGAGAATATTTAGAAAAAATATTTCCTAAAAAGAACATAAGGTATATAGCAGTGAATGACAATATAGATACATTTGATATAAAGAATACAAATAACGATATTACTCCTTTTAAATCAGTTATGAATGATATGTATGCTAAAGATATTTCAAATAAAGTTAGAACAGCACTGCAAACAAAAGCTTTTCAGGGAGATTGCATAAAGGCATTTTTGCCTTATGGATACAAAAAGGATATTTGTAACAAGTATAATATATTAATAGACGAAAATGTTGCTGATAATGTTGTATTAATTTTTAATCTGTATAAAAGTGGCAAAAGTAAAACACAGATTGCTAATTACCTTAATGAATCAGAAATAAAAACGCCTTTACAATACAAAAATGAAACTACTAATTATTTTAATCCAAATAAAATAAATACATATAGATGGAATAGTACAATAATTAATAAAATACTAAGAGATAGAATATATGTAGGGGATTTAGTACAACTAAAATATACAAAGATAAATTATAAAATAAAGAAAACGATTAAGGTACCAAAAGAACAGCATATCGTGATATTAAATCATCATCCAGCAATCATTAAAAGAGCCATTTTTGAAGAGGTACAACAAATGTTGGATAGAAAAACAAATGAATGGAATTATACAGGTAGAAAAAGACATCTACTTGCAGGCTTAGTCTTTTGTAAGTGTGGAGGTAGAATAACATATAATAAAAACCACGGAAAATATTTTAGATGTGTATGTTCTAGTTATAAAAAATATGGAAATAAATTTTGTTCTAGTGTGCATTTAAGAGAAGATGAGTTAATTAAATTAGTAACAAATTCATTAAAAGATAATATATCAAAATATTTAAATATAGATGAGTTAAGTTATACAAAAATAAATTTAAATTTAGAATATAAAAAAAATGTATTTAAATTGAATAAAAGAAAGGAAGAATTAAATAAAATTATCAGTAATTTATATGAAGATAGAGTAACTTGTGTGATATCGCAAAGTACCTTTGAAGATTTAATAAAAAAATATGAATCGCAAAAAATAGAGTGTGATAAAAAAATAGAATTATTAAAACGAGAGGAAAGTAGTATATTATTTGAACATAATAAGCAAGTAAAAAGACTAAAAAAAACTATGAAAGATTTATTAAATTTTGATACTATTAATGAGGATAACAAAAGTATAGTGTTTAAATTAATTGATAAAATAATTATAAATGATAGAAATATTAGTATAAAATATAAATTTAGTATACCAACATAATATTCCTCCAAAACGAACGCAGGGTGGCCATGGGAAAGGGGGAATTATTAATGTGGACCTATAATAAAGTATTAGAATATCCAATAAATATAAAATGTCCAAATCCAAGACTTGCAAAGTTTATAATATCACAATATGGTGGACCAGATGGGGAAATTGGTGCTTCACTTAGATATTTGTCACAAAGATTTGGAATGCCAGATCAAAAATCAAAAGCTATATTAAATGATATAGGCACAGAAGAATGAGCTCCAAAATGTTATCATATTTATAAAACATAATTTTTGTTGCATCTATGACATTGATAATGAAAATCTTTCAGAAGCTTTACATCTTGATTTTCTGGTATTATGCCTAAATTTTTAATATCATTTTCTAAACACTTATCATAATAAATGTAATATGTTTTTTCCTTAGTATTATAAATAATTCTGCCTCTTGGGTAATAGTCAAAATCAACTCTATATTTTTTATAATAATATTTGTCCCATACTTCCATATGACTTTTAGGATAATTTAAGAAATCCCCATATTTTTCTGCATCAGATAAATCACAACTATGTAATAAAAGTTGGCTATTTACAACAAAAAATATTCCTACCATTGAATTATTCCTCCATTTCTATATTTTATCAAAAAAAAATAATAATGTGAAGACAATAAAATTTTTTTATGATAAAATATGATTAACTTAAAAATTTACAAAAATACAATTTTAATTTTGGAGGGAAAATGCAAAAAATTGATATAAAAGAATTTTTCAAATTAAATAAAGAAAAAAGATATGATTTATTATACAATAAAATCATTAATTTAAATAAAAAAATTTGTGAATTAAAAGGCATAAAAAGTGAAAGCGATGATTTTTTTCACATTTCGGAAGAGATATATTACAATAGTATATGGTTTGAAGATTTGCGTTTTTTATGTAGTGAATTTGATAAGACTAAATATAAAAAAATAAAAGACATTAAAGACGATGAATATAAATATATGATAAATATTTATAATGACTTAATAGACGAAGTTAATAAATATCAAAAAATTGACAAATTGATAAAAGAGAAGGGCTATTCAAACTTAGAAAAGGAATATAAAGAAAATCTTGAAAATCTTTTCTATAAAATGCTGGATTTCAAAAAAAGAAAATATGAAAAAGGAAGTACACTGTTAAAATTATTAGACGAAATTAATTTGTGCTATTATGATTATGAATGCTTTTGGACACCTTTATATCAACTATTAAATGGAAAATGTATTTATAAAGATACGGATAGAGATGACTTTTGGCTAATCAAAGCAGACGATGTAGAGTATATAGGAATAATGAAAGAAATATACGAAATTTTTGCAAGTGGCAAGGAAGATTATAAAAATTATGATCAGCTATATGAAGATATTACTTTACAAGAAAATCAAACAATAGAAGACTTATATGATAGTGAACTGAAAAAACTTGAAGATTTATATGTTGAGATGCTTAAATTTAAGAATATAGAAGTAAAACAAAATGAGCATAAAAATTTAGCTTATGAAGTAGAAAAAAATTTCCCACAATTTGAAGATGCTTTTAACTTTTTATACTATGTTAAAGTAAATCCACATAGTAGCTATATAGATTTGATAGATACAGTCAGAAAAATATATAAAAATTTAAAAGAAAATTATAAGAAGTAGCATCTTGTATTCAAACCGGGAAAAACTTTGTAAGAAATTCTCGTTTTTAATAAACATCGAAAAGAACTGGAATAATATAAAAAGCATTGACTAAAAAAGATAGTCTGTGCTTTTTTCATATTACTGCAGAAATAAAACATATAGTGAATAAATATTTTATTAACTACATATTTATTAAATATGAGGTGCTTTATATGAATGTAGTTAAAGAATATTTAAATGATAAAACAAAAATTAGAATACATAATGACTACATAAGCCAAGATAGTAAAGCTACAAAAGAAATGATAATTAGCTTAGTAATAAATTATTTAACAACTGGTAATATTTAATTGTGAAGAGCTTTTGCAATAAAGCCATATTGAAAAAAAGACAATAAATAGAGAAGGGATGACAGTTGAATAATATACATATTGGATATTCAAATGATGTTATTGTTGATGCTGATAAAGGTGAATATTCTTTATATTTAAGGAAGTCTAGAGCGGATTTAGAAGCAGAAGAAAGAGGAGAAGGCGAAACTCTTGCAAGACATAAAAAGATGTTAATTGAGCTGGCTAGAAAATGTGGATTTTCTATTGGTAAAATCTATTGTGAAATTGTAAGTGGAGAAAGTATCGAATCTAGACCAGTTGTTCAAAAATTATTAAGGGATGTTGAAGCGGGTAGATGGAAAGGTGTTTTGGTTGTAGAAGTTGAAAGACTTGCTCGTGGTGATACAATGGATCAGGGACGAGTGGCAAAGAGTTTTAAATTCTCTAATACCAAAATTATAACACCAATAAAGATTTACAATCCAAATAATGAGTTCGATGAAGAATACTTTGAATTTGGCTTATTTATGTCTAGAAGGGAATATAAAACTATAAATAGAAGGCTACAAAGATGAAGGGTATCATCAGTAAAAGAAGGAAAATTTGTTGGTAGTATTGCTCCTTATGGTTATGATAAAGTAAAGTTAAAAAAGGACAAAGG
>CAYZMV010000043.1:0-9373 GCA_964479635.1 uncultured Clostridium sp.
TTAACGAAGTTATTCCTGGTTTGAATTCTAATACTGTTTTATCTGCAAATGATTTAAACCCTTGCAATTCTAGTCTTTTTAAATACATCACAAACCCTCTTTTAAACTAATTTTCTTCTATTATTATTTTATTTACATATCCTTCTGAATCTTTTTCAGTTGATACCTTATATGCTTTATCTGTGTTTATTTCTTCGAGTGAAACCCCAGAACATACAACTATATGTTCTGGATTTGTTTCATTACTTGAGTCGATTGCATTTTGTAACATCTTAATTTCTGTTCCTCTTCTAATTCCTTCATACGCTGTAAATTGAATATTAAATGCGTCAATTTCTTGTCTTTTTGTTGCTTCTACAGCATTTGTTGCAGCTTGATAAAGGCTATTATTTAACGATACAAACATTTCATCTTTAAGTTTTTCCAATAATAAATTCCCTAAATTTTGAAATAGATTGGTTAGTTGTTCTTGCGAAAGTGTATTTATAACTAAATGATTTCCTTCAGTAAATTCTCCAGAATTTAGCACTGCAGAATAATTTGCAGTATTTTTATATTCTATATCTGCAGTTGCTTCATCTTGTAATACTGCATTTATAGATATACTAGATTCAATCATATCTTCTAAATATGATCCTGTTCTTGATAAATTGATATTCACTTCTGATAGATCTTCATATTTTATAGTTATAGTAGCTTCAAAATTTTTCTGTTCTGGTGAGTTTATCATTTTGGTAATCTTAAAAAATGGTTCATTATTGTTGCTAATTTTTAATATTATACTATTTTCAATATTTTCTATTGCCAACTCGGTTGTTTCTGTATCTTCTTCTGCTATATCTGGTGTAATTGTTATTGTTTCTGTATTTTCTTCTACTGTAATAGCTAATTTAACTGTTTCTTTGCCTTGTTTATAAACAGATATTGTAGCTACTTCTACATTTTCTTCATCAGATATTTCTTCTGACACATCTTCTAAACTGTCAGTAATGGTATTTTGGTAATCTTCAAATGTTATACTTGAATCTGCTTTGCTTATTATATTAAATATTTGTTCATCATTTTTTGCATTTTCTAATATAGTTAATCGTATTGCTTGTACATCTTTCTTTTTTAAATCTACTGAATATCCATCTGCTGATATTAGTTCATCGCCTACAGATACATCTGTTTTTTTGATTTTAGAAAAATTATCTTTAGGTATTGCATCTATTGCAATATGTAGATATTTGTTAAAGATATTTTTTATTTCTTCACTATTTGTATAATCATTTAAATTTATACTCTCTATTTTATCTGGTATATTACTTGTATCTTCTATACCCAATTTTGAAGCAAAGTCTTTTAAATTGTTATTCTCTATAGCAATATATTGGCTAACAATGTCTTCAAAAAGTATCCCATATAAATCTTTATCTTTTAAATAATTCATTGATAATAATGTATTATGATCCTTATTTATACTAATTTCATAATTTGATTTTTTATTTACTGGATCAGTGTATCCGTGAATATTTTATAGACTCATCAATAATTTGATCTTCTTGTGAAAGTTTAATACTGAATTCTCCTTCGTTTCCGTGTCCTTCTGTTTTTGCTCTTTTTGAATAGTTATTATATTCTTCTAAGTTAATAAAGTTTTTAAAATCAATTTGCCCTGCATATTTTACGAATAAATCTTTATTTGATTTAAAAATATCTGTTGTATAATATAATACTGCAAATGATACACATCCTATTAATAATATTGTTACTAATGTAATGATTAAAATTTGAACTTTTTTCATAGTTGATCTCCTTTACAATGTTTGAGAAACAATTCTCACTTATGGGTATTCCTCATAGATTAAGGAATATCCTTCTTTTTTATGTATTTTATCATAATTTTTTTTTAATATCTACATTTTATATCACTTTTCTTTTTATTTTTACATATTATATATTAAGCTGAATGCTATATTAAAAGAAAAGGAATGATATTAATGGATTTTGAAAAAGATTTCTGTAATGTAGTTAAAGTTGATGGATTTATCGAGAAAGGTAAACAATTTGACTTGGAAATTAATCTTCCAGAAGATAACAGAAATGTAATTTACGGTGTTATAAAAGATTGTTACAAAGATCCTGTTGAAAATGCTGTAGTAAAGCTTATTGAAGTATGTTATGAATATGGAAAAGAGGAAAGAAAACCTGTTTCTCATACATTTACAGATAAAGATGGTGAATTTGTATTTGGACCTCTTTGCCCAGATAAATCTTATGAAATTCAAGTTTGGGTAAATAGAGTAAAACACGTAAAAATTTGTAAAGAATGTAAACGTCAGGGAAAATGCCTAAAAGGTGTTAAATTAGAATGCGACGATAAGGATTGTAAAGATGATTGCAAAGATGAACACGAACCTGATTGTATGCCAAAATATGAACCTAAATGCTGTAAATAGTAAAACAGAAAATCACGTATATAATTTACGTGATTTTTTGTTTTATTAAAATGCTCCTAATTTTTTAGCTAATTGTTTTCCTCTTCTCATAATTTTTTTCTTATTCATCATACCTTCATTATACATAATTGCTACTCCTGCTGCAACTATAGTTCCAATTACCATTCCTTTAACAAATTTCATAAATTAATTCTCCTTTCTTCATCTAACCTCTAAACAACAATTTATCTTTTTCTTTTATTATTTCTTTTTTTATCAATTATATACTGTTTAACCAATGAATAAATTTCATATATCGTAATTAATATTAAAAAAAATCCAAAATACTTTTTTAAAATATTTACATCCATATTTACTGATATTCTAGCACCAAGCATTGCTCCAAAAATTCCTGCTATTGCAACTGGAATACCAATTTTCCAATTTATTAATCGATCCTTTATTGTTGTTATAATTGCAGTAATAGCTGTAGGAACAAAGAATACTAAATTTGTAGCTTGTGCAATGTGCTGATCTATTCCCATAAAGACCGAAAGTATGAGAATAAGAATTGTTCCTCCTCCCATACCTGTTCCGCTTACTGTTCCCGATATAATTCCTGTAAAAAATTCTAACATTTTCCCTCTCGATTTTATAATTTTAAATAATCATTTTTATAGATACACATATTAAGAAAATAATAAATATAATTTTTAAAACTTTGTCCGATAATTTTTTTAATAACTTTGATCCTATAAATCCTCCTATTATGCCACCAATAGCACATTTTATTCCAATGCTCCAATCTACATAGTTATTGTTATAGTAAAATAAACCACTTGTGATAACCATAGGAAGAATTGAAAAAACAGATGTTGCTCTTGCTTCTGCTTCGTTCATTTTAAATATATGAACAAAAGCAGGTACAACTATCATTCCCCCTCCTGCCGCAAACAATCCGCTTATAAATCCTGCAATTAAACCTAATGTTATTGTTTTAATCATCTTCACATTCTTTTAACTTTTTTTCTTTATCAGTTTTATATTTTTCGAACATTCCCTCAGCAAGTAATGTTAACTCATTATCACATTTGAGCATTTGAAATATTATTTCTTTTCTTAATTCTTCATTTTCTATATTTTCCGCTTTATCTAAAAAAGTTTGTAGTTCCTTTAAATACTTTTGGCCATTTGCCTTCCAATTTTTATCTTCTATAATTTTCATATCTTTATTTTTTCTTGTTTTCACTTTTTTATACCTCTTTTTTATATATTATATCAATAATTTTACTGGTAGGCAACTTTTTATTACGTTTATCGTTATATTGGTTATAGTTTATGTTATTTTAAAACATTAAATGATAAAATTTATGTAAAATTAAAAAAAGTGAGATGAATTAATGTGATTAAAATAAAATTATCCGATTTATTAGGAAAAAACAAAATGACACAAAAGGCATTGTCTGATATGACTAATATCAGACCAGCTACAATTTCAAAAATGTATTATGAGGAAGTCAAAAGAATTGATGTAAAACATCTTAATAATATATGTAAAGCATTTAATTGTGAAATTTCTGAATTGCTAGAATATATTCCTGATAAAAAAAATTAAACAAAAGGGGACTGTCCCTTTTTGTTTAATTTTTAGTCTATCGTATCATCTTTTATATAATATTTTGTTCCCAACATTTTATCAGGTAGATATTGTTGTTCAACTTGGTGGTTTGGATAATCGTGTGGATATTTATATCCAACTCCATATCCAAAATTTTTCATACCATTTACAGGTGCATTCCTTATATGCATTGGAATCTCTCCTGTATCTTTTGTTCTAACATCTTTTAAAGCTCTTTCTAGTGCTAAATAAGATGCGTTTGATTTTTTAGAATTTGCAACATATACGGCAGCTTCTGCTAATATTATTCTTGCTTCTGGCATACCTACACTTGCTACTGCCTGCATTGCACTATTTGCAACTACTAATGCGTTTGGATTTGCAAGACCTACATCTTCTGCAGATGCTATAACAATTCTTCTTGCTATAAAAACTGGATCTTCTCCTCCCTCTATTGCTCTTGCTAAATAAAATACTGTTGCATCTGGGTCGCTACCTCTCATTGATTTTATAAAAGCACTTATGTTATCGTAATGACTATCTCCTGACTTATCAAATATTGCTTTTTTCTTTCCAACACTATTTGCTGCAATTTCATCTGTTATATCAATTACTCCATTATCGTTCATTGGTGTAGTAAGTACTGCTACTTCTAAACTGTTTAATGCGGTTCTTACATCTCCGTTTGAAATTTCCGCTATTTTTTTAAGTGTCTCATTTTTTATTTTTATATTATAACTACCTAAACCCTCTGGATTTTTTATAGCATTTTTCATTATAGTAATTATATTATCTGTGGTTAATGGATTTAATTTAAAAATCATAGATCTTGAAATTAAAGCTTTATTTACTTCAAAATACGGATTTTCTGTAGTTGCCCCAATTAATATTACTGTTCCATCTTCTACAAATGGGAGTAATGCATCTTGCTGAAGTTTATTAAATCTATGTATTTCATCTATAAATAAAATACATTTTCCACTTGGATTAAGCAATAAATTTTTTGTTTCTTCTATTGCATTTTTTATATCTCCTACTCCACTAGTTACTGCATTTAATTTTATAAATTTGTATTTTGTGGTATTGCTAATTACTTTTGCAAGAGATGTTTTCCCGAGAACCTGTTGGTCCCCATAAAATTATGCTAGACAGTCTATCTGCCTTTATTGTTCTATATAATACTTTATCTTTTCCAAGAATTTCTTCTTGACCTACAAATTCTTCTAATGTTTTAGGCCTTACTCGATAGGCCAATGGTACATTTAAATCCATATACTCTCCTTATCTTATACTAATTTTTTGCCAAATACTTTAATGCTTGTTTTATTATTTCTTCTAATTCTAAATCTTTCGTATCTATTTTTTCAAGTACATTTTCAATTTCTCTTCCAGTGTATCCTAAAACCCTAAGCGCTGCTATGGCTTCATTTGTATTATTATCTTTTTGAGATATGATGTTTTCTTCCTCGTTTGTTTCTATTGCGTTTTCTGTTTTTAATTTATCTTTTAGTTCTAAAATAATTCTTGCTGCTGTTTTTTTACCTACACCGGGGATTGCCACAAGTTTTGATATATCATCAGTAATTACAGCTAATGCAAAACTTGATGGAGTTATTTCTGACAACATCGTTATTGCAGACTTTGCTCCAACTCCACTTACAGATATTAAAAGTTCAAACATTCTTAATTCTTCATTTGAAGAAAAGCCATACAAACTAATATTATCTTCTCTTACATAATAATACGTATATATTTTAACGGTGTCCCCAATTTCTCCTACTTTATTAATTGACTTTGGTGGCATAAACACTTTATATCCAATCCCTTGTACATCAATTATAACAAAAGTATTTGTTTTTGTATCTAAAGTTCCTTTAATATATGCAATCATATTCTATCTCCTTGCAAACAAATTTTCTGTATATATTTTACCATAATAAATTTATTTTGCAATACCTATTTAATAATATTTTTTATATTTGACTTTTTTTATTTAATAGCTTATTCTATATATAAAGAAATATTTTTATATATAGAGGTGAAAAATGTGAAACCTAAAAATAATTCTCAAGAATCTAATCAATCAAATAATTCTGGTGGTTATGTAAAAAATTTTTTCAATACTTTAAAATCTCTTGTTCAGAATGAAAAAAATAAACCTGCAGACGAACGTTCAAGAGATATAAAAGCACTTATTTTAACAATAATAATTGTTGCTATTCTTTTATTAATAGCGTGGAATGTTCCATTTATTCATAATTTTCTATTTCCATAATGGCTAAGAATATTTTTTCTGTTTTTACTAATAATACTTATAATCTAGCATTTAAAACGCATTTTGTAAATATTAATTAATAAGTTTCTGTAAAAGTATACCTATTAATGCTATATTCAAAATAAAAAGAGGTGTAGATATGGCTTTAGATTATAATATTATTGGTGAAAGATTGAAACAAGCGAGAATTAATAAAAATTTAACTCAAGAGAAACTTGCAGAACAATTAGATGTTTCTGTTGCCTTCTTAAGTAGAATTGAACGTGGAAGTTCTTTTATTAATCTTAAAAGATTAAATCAAATATGCACTATACTTGGCGTTACCGAAGGCGAAATATTAAATGGTGCATCAAAAAATTCTAATACTTATTTAAATAAAGACTTATCTAATTTAATAAAAAATTGTCCACCAGAAAAAATAAATCTTATATATAATATTGCCAAAATAATAGTAGAAAATTAATTTATAACATAAATTTGTAATATCTTCTTTATTTTTTCCTATATTTATAGTATAATAATATAGGAATAAAATATAAGAAGATTTATTTTTTTGTTAATATAATTATTGGAGGTGCTTTATATGTGGAGTTTTTGGTTAATTGTTGCTGGTATTTTTTTTATACTTGAAATTGCTACAACTGGTTTTTTAATATTTTGGTTAGGAATAGGTGCTTTGCTTGCAATGATAACTAGTTTTATAACAGACAACATCATAATACAAACTGTAGTCTTTGTTGTTAGTTCTTGTATACTTATTCCACTTACAAAACCTCTAACAGATAAATTTATATCAAAAAAGACAGTTCCTACAAATACCTATACTCTTATAAACAAACACGGAATAGTTATTCAAGATATTGACCCTGTTAAATGTGTTGGGCAAGTTAAGGTAAATGGGGAAATATGGTCTGCAAAGACAGATGATGAATCAATAATTCCAAAAGGCTCTGAAATAGAAGTCTTAAAAATAGACGGAGTAAAATTAATTGTATCACCTGTAAAAATTAGTTCAGAACTTCAAGTTTAGTTATTAATATTTTATAATATATATATTTTATTAGGAGGAAAAATTATGCTACAATTTTTAATTATACTATTAGTGATAATTGTAATCATTGCAGTAAAATCAATTAAAGTTGTTAAACAATCTGAAGTTTATATTATTGAAAGACTTGGTAAATTTCATAAGGTTGCTGACGCAGGACTTACAATAATTATTCCTTTTGTTGACCACGTAAGAAGTGTTGTAAGTTTAAAAGAGCAAACTATGGATATTCCACCTCAAGGAGTTATTACACAAGATAACGTTACAATAACAATCGATACAGTTGTGTTCTATCAAATTACTGATCCAGCAAAAGCTGTATATGAGATTCAATCTTTAAAAAGAGGTATTGAATATTTAGCAATTACAACTATTCGTGATATCGTTGGTAAAATGAATTTAGATTCAACTTTTAGTTCAAGGGATTTAATTAATAATCAATTAAGGATGTTACTTGATGAAGCAACTGATAAATGGGGTTGTAAAATAAATAGAGTTGAAATTAAAGATATTAGACCACCAGAAGATATCCGTGATGCAATGGAAAAACAGATGAATGCAGAAAGAAATAAAAGAGCTGCAATTCTTCAGGCTGAAGGTGAAAAGCAATCCGCTATCACAATAGCAGAAGGTGAAAAAGAAGCTGCAATTCTTCAAGCTGAAGCTGAAAAAGAAGCAAAAATAAGAAGGGCTGTCGGTGAAGCTGAAGCAATTCGTGAAGTTGCAAAAGCCAAAGCAAAAGAGATTGAAATGGTTTATGATTCAATCAAAAAATCAAATCCTGATGATAAACTTGTTCAATTAAAATCTTTGGAAGCTTTACAAGAAGTTGCAAAGGGCGAAGCAAATAAAGTATTTATTCCTTTTGAGGCAACAAATGCTCTTGCAGGTTTAGGTTCTATTAGCGAAGTTATGAAAGACAATAAAAAGAAAAAAGAAGAATAGGATTTTGGGGGGTAAACCCCTAAATCCTATTTTCTTCTAATCCGAAGCTTATTCCCAATGCACTATTTATTTTATTCATTATTTTGTCATCCTCAATATGTCCAATTTTTTCTTTTAGTCTGCTTTTATCTATTGTACGTATTTGTTCTGCCAATACTACAGAATCCGATTTTAAACCAAATTCCTTTGAATCTAATTCTATATGTGTAGGTAATTTATTCTTGTTTAATTGTGAGGTTATTGCTGAAACTATTACTGTAGGACTGTATTTATTGCCTGTGTCGTTTTGTATTACTAAAACTGGTCTTATTCCTCCCTGCTCTGATCCTATAACTGGACTTAAATCTGCATAAAACATATCTCCTCTTTTGACTATCATATTCTTCACTCCTGTTTACTTCTAATAGTTCAATTAATTTATATTTTAGATATCATTTGAGATTAAGAATATAATTTACCTGATTTTATATATCATTTAAAATTTCGTTTAATTTAAAAGCTAATATATCTTCCTGTTGTAAATTATTTATTTTTATCTCATTATATAATATGTAAATTGATGTTTTTTGTGTTATATCTTGAATTTCTAATTTAGTTGGATTAGCTGTGTTTTTATCTATATATAATTTTTTATATGCCATATATTTATTACCATTTTTTAGCTTCGTTTCTAGTATTATTTCATTTTCTTTTTCTATTACATTTGATTCTGCGGATTCCTTATAATCATTTATAAAGCTCATTAGTGTAATTGTATTTTCTCCTATATAATGATAGTTCTCATATATTTTGTTTAGATTAAGATTTGTGTTCTCTATTTTTAAATTTGTTCCATCATAAGTAAATAAGATTCCCCTTAAATTTTCTGGTTCTAAAACTTCTTGTTTAAAAATATTGTTATCTTTTACATAACTTTCTTTTATTACATATACATTTGTATTTTTATTTGATTTTACTGTGATGTTAGATGTTAGCTCATAAGAATTAATATCTAAAATATATTTTGTAATTGTATCAGCTGATTTATTACTCATATTATTTCCAATTTTTAATTTTTTATAATTGCT
>CAYZMV010000044.1:0-9226 GCA_964479635.1 uncultured Clostridium sp.
TTTTTAACAATTCATTTTTAAACCTACTTGTCCAATATGGCTTTATTTCTCTGTACTCTTCTTTCTTCTCTCCTGATTTAATCATATCAAACCATTTCTTTTTTATTGATAATACTAACATCTATTTATCCTCCAATAATGCTTGTAAAATCATTCTTTGACAATCTAATTTTTCAAATAAATCAATTTCACCTAACCTTAATGCTTCTTTGCTACTTTTTTCTATACTTTTTATCTTATCTTCTATTTTCTTTTTGGGTATTGAATTAATTTGATTTTCAAATAATAATTGATTTTCTCTATCTAATTTATAATTATCCTGTTTTAATTTTTCTAATGCTTCTAATACTGTTTCTATTGAATTATTTAAAATCCCACAATCCCTAAATCTAGTTTCTTTATTAAATTTTTCTACATTTTTTATTGCTTCTTCTAATTCCATTTTTTACATCACCTCGATTTCATTTGTATTTCGTATATACCAATTATTATGTTCACTTTTAATTTCAATTTTTTCTATTTTTCCGTTGAGGTTATTTACCCCTATCGCTTCTACCGTTTCAAGTCTTAATAAATTTTTATCATCTTTCAAAGTCATCTTCTTTTGTTTTAGTTGGGTCTTTAATGCTCAATTCTGTTACTTTTATTTTGTATTCTGTTTTTATATCATCTACAAGTACAACTTTACATTTCTTATATTCTTGAAATTTTTTGTTTAATTCTGCTTGTACATTTTTTGGTTGTTCGTTGAACCATTGATGATTTTCAGCAGATAACAAAGCACCATTTTCAACAGTTGCTTTTCCGCCCCTTACTTTTTTCTAAAATATGATGGTATGTAAGTTGCTTCATTTTCATCATTTGTTTTTTAGATGTATAATGTTTGGGTTTATCTTCAGGCGGTCTTAGATGCAATTTTTCAATAAAACATTCAGCACCATATAATTCAATCAATTTTTCTTTGACTTTTTTATTATTACTCAATTTTATTTATCCTCCAATAATTTTTGTAAAATGCCTTTTGTTTCTTCATTTCCAATATACTCATAATATTCAACATCTGTTTCTTTGTCTAATTTACGATATTCATTATATTTTTTTATTTTAATATCTAATTCTTTTATCTCATCTTCTATTTTCTTTTTTGGTATTGAATTTTTTAATTCTTGTAATACCGTTTTTACTTAAGACGTACGTCTACGTCTTTGATTTATAATATTAAAATATTAATAACTATTTTTTGTCTTTATCGTTTCCAAATTGTCCTATTATTGCTAATGCTATTAAAGTACCACATATTATTAATGTTATTTGTACTGCCATATTTACACCTCCTTATAAATTTGTTTTATTGCTTCTTCTAATTCCATACTAGCCCTCCGTTTCTAGTAATTCTGGATTATCATACCCAACCTAATTCTTTTACTTTTTCATTTATTGTTAGCCTTTAACTAAAATCTGTGTTATAAAACCTATATCCGTTTACATTTTTATTGTAAGTAAAGTCATCTGGATTGTTTTCTTTTTGTTTTTGTTCTATTAAGTCTAATAATTCTCGTGGCTTTATTACTCTACCATATTCATCTTTGATAATATATTCTTTATTATTTAATATAAAATCCTTGAACTCTTCAAAATTATGATATTGTTCTTGTTCTTGAAATGCGAATTTCCAACCAAAACTTGATTTCCCTAATAGTACTTACAACAATATAATTCAATGAAGCCTGTGCTATTTCAGCCCATAGTTGAGCGTGGTTCATTAAGTGTCAACTCCAATTCCTCCAATAATTCATTCAAAGCTTCAATTTTATCTTCCATTTTTATTTTCTCCTTTCAAATTCTTTATTTCTAGGTATAAATCATTACAATTCTCTTCTAAATCACTTATAATACTTTTTTGAGTTTCTACTACTTGTTCTAATGCCTGTTTTTCTTCTTCTAATGCTTTATAATCAATAGCTAATTTCATACTTTTAAAACAAATTATTAATGCTAGTATTATTAATACGATTATTATTGTTGTTTGTATTTTAAAATCTCTTTTTATTTCATCTTTTAATTTGTTTTTTTTCCTCTTTACTTCTTCTAAAGTTTTAATTTTCATATGTTACCCCCTTTTCTATTTAATAATTTTTAATTCAAAATTTGGATACCTGTATTCAAATAATTTTCTCTTTAGTTTAAATACTTCTGTTTCCATTCCCTTTACATCTTCAATTATTATTTTTCCGTTTTCTATGTACATAAAATCTGCTATGTATTCTATTTTTCTGTATGTTTTGCCATTTTTTTCAAATCCTTCTTGTAGTAAAAACTTTGGTTGCAATTTAAGTCCTTTTATTTGTCCTGCTTTTTCTAACAATGCTAGCTCTTTGTACCTTTTACTTTCAGCAATACTATCAAACACATACATTCCTATTTGAGTTTTTTTATTTTGGTATTTACTCATATCTTCATCTGTACTCCTTCTATTATTTTTTTACATAAATCTAATCCACTTTGTTTTCTATATTCACAGTTATCTGCGTTTATATTATTTTCTGCTTGTCCACAACCAAGACATAATCCTTTTTTTATTGATTCTTCACAATTCATATGTTAGACCTCTGGCATTTCGTATGCTTTTGGAATATTATATATTGCATTAATTCCATTTTTCATATTTTCTAATGATACATATTCACCATATTTTTTTACTATTTCTAGCAATACTTCTTTTGCTCTTTCTTCTGTTTTATATGTTCCTAATTTTGCTAAATAACAACCTTGTATATCTGTACAAAGAATCTTCTTTTCATCGGCATATAAATTACCAACATTGGCAAAATTTATGACATTTGTTTTATCTTGACTAACTATTATCATAACTACCTCCTAAATTCCTGGAATATGATTACTATATTCCATAAAATATTTTTCTTCTTCTAATCTTCTTGCTTTCTCTACTTTTTCTACTTTTAATTCTGGATTCTCCTTAAAAAACCTCCTTCTTGCTCTTGTTATGCTTTCCATACTAACTCCAGTAAATTGAATATTATCCATTACGTTTTTAAAATCTTTTTTATATAAATTTGGCTCTAATTCTTCTATCACTCTTCTTATTAGATAACCGTCATTAACTCTTGAATAAGGTTCATTTGTCAATATTTCACGTGTTTTCTTACATACATCTTTTCTCATTTGCTACCCTCCTTTACTATTTGCATATAAATTGTCTAAATTATCATACCTTCTTTGTTCATAATTGTTATAGTTTGTTGGTTTACATCTCTCTTGCTTTTTGTTATCATAATTGTTCCACGTTAAGAGTTTTAATTTCCAATTTTTCACCTTATTACCTTTAGTGTCCACCCATTTACTTTCAGTGAAAAAAGTTAAAAAATCTTTTGCATTTACATTTTTCAATTTGTTGTCAGCAATATATTTTTCAATTTCATCAAGAGTAGGTGCGATAAATTTCTCTTCTTTTCTCTTCTCTTTTGTTTCTTTTATATTCTCTTCTATTCTATTAGGAGATACTCCTCGTCTAATACTCGTCGAGTACTCGCCGAATACTAGACGAATGGTCGCCGAATATTCGTCGAATTTCTTTATTATTTTCATCAAATGCAGGTATTTTGCTAGGTGTAGGTTTATCTATTTTTTGAAAATCAACCCAACTTAAAAGGCTATAATAATTGCTTCCGTCACAAGAGTAGAAAACTACGGACATATTAGAGCTTATCTCTGATAAGGTTTTTTCTATGTCGGCACTCCTCAAATCTTCATTGTAAGGGAATAAAACAGACTTTAAATATGTTGGGTTAGCTCTTCCTCTACCTTCATCATCTGCAAGTGAAAATAAACCTATAAATACCAACTTTGCTAAAGTAGATAATTTGCTAAAATCTTCACTTTGCCAAATGTTAGGATCTACCATTCTCTTCCTTGCCATTTGTTCTCCTTTCTACATTTAAAGGATTAAACTGTATGTCTAACCCTAGATGTAATTTTTTCCTATTAATTTAATAAATTCTTCTTTTGTATGACCTAAATTTATGTACTTTCTTTCACAATTTTCTTTGAGTTTTAAATCTAAAGCATTTCCTAATTTACCATGTACTCCTATTGTTCCTCTATGATGTTCAGGACACAGCCATACTTTAAATCCATTTTGTTCTGATATTTGTCTATTAGCACCAAAATATATGTGGTGTTCTTCGACTGGACTATATAATCCACAAATATAACATCGTTTTTTACTTTGTAATATTGATTTCATTTTTACCTCCTTAAAAGAGACGCTGTGGCACTAATACAATAATTCCTTACTCATACTTATTTGATTATCTGCTATCAGTGCCACTGCTCTAATAAGCTATCTATTTCTTCCTGCGGTTTTGTTTCTATTCCTAGCTCTTTAGCTTCTGATACAATTCCGTCTATTAAGATTGACATCTGTTTTGTATCCATTTCTGAGCTTCCTGTATAAACTTTATAATGTTTAAAATTTTTTCCATTTAATGTACTTTCCCCTGCTTCTTCATAATATTTAAGAAACTTACTTACATCTATATCTTCTAAAACACTTATCATTTGACTTTGCCCATATCTTTTTAACATTAAAAGATAAACTTCTTCTTTGTTACTTCTAATAACATTTGCTATTTGTGTAATTAATTCCCAAGCATAATTGTTTGAATTTAAACTTCTTTTTTTTCTATATTTTTTTAATTCGACATTTAATTTGTCCTCGTTTTTTAGCTTTTCAACAATATCTAATTCCTTCGTATCTAAAAGTAGGCTTATTTTTGATTTTTGGGTTTCATAGTCTATGTTTATATCTGTGATTATTCCTGTCGTTTGCATACTATCAACTCCTATGCTTCATCTTCATTTGCAAAATTAGTTTTAGATTCTTCATCCTCCTGAATTTCATTTGATGTTTTATCTTGATTTAAAACTTCGGTTTGTTTCTTTTCTTTTGCTTTTATTATTTCATCTAAAATAATTCCTAATGCTTTTTTGATAACTGGGTCAGTTTTTTCATTTTTACTAAATAGCCAATCGCAATATTGTGCATCTTTTTTAACTAACTCTCCCAACGTAATTCCTTTATATTTACCAAAATTTATTTTTATTGCAGTTGCTTGTTCTAACGTCATTGTACTATTATCATTTTCTTGTTGAATTAAATCTCCCATATCTTCTAAATCTTGCGTAAATACTTCGCTTAAACTTGCCACTTGTAAAACTGCATCAATAAAAGCTCTTTTCTTTGCCATTTTTAGAATTGTATTTACTAAACTATAAACATCAGGATTGTTAATTTTATATTTAGTTCTTCCATATTTATCTGTAATACTTTCACTTGTACCTATATAATTTTCTGGGATTGCATCTACATTTATAAATCTATATTTTTTTTCTTTACTATTGCAACTTCCTACTCCTTGAGCTACTGGTTGTCCGTTTCTATATAGAGTACATTTAACGTTATAGCTAAAAAATTCTTTATCATAATCTTCTGTTGTCTGTAAAAATTCATACTCTGGATTTAGCCCAAATAACATACATATTTTTTCTCCACCTGGTTTTAACAATGTAGGTTTGTTTGTTCCTGGTACAGTTCCAAAATCATGTCCTTCTTTTAACGTTTTTTGTACTACTGATTGCATTTGTGCTATTTTAGTCATAGTTGTCGAAATGTTTTCTATATCTACTGTATCTATAATGCTTAATGCATTTATTTCATTATTCATATTAAACCTCCTATTTTATTCTTAAACTTGTTTTGTCATCTATTATTTTTATTCCTGGTATTAACTCTCCAGTTTCTTTAAAATAGTTTTTTATCGCTGTTTTATCTATTTTGGTTGTTATTATTTGTTGTTTAAATGTTTCTGGTACTTCTTTTTCATTTTCTATCTCTATTGACATTGGATTTTTTGCTATGCTCAAAGTCCCTAATTCAGTATCCATTTTTGTTATTCCTAAAATATCCATATTGTCTTTTACATATTGTTTAAATTTATCTAATTTATTTTCTAAACCTTTCCTTAAATCTGAAATTCTCTTTTCTTCTTCTTTCATTGCGTTAATTGTTAATTCTATGTTTTTCGCATAACCTATTATGTTATTTCCTTTTTGTTGTAACTCTAAAGCTTATTCTTTTTCTGTTATTTCTCCATTTTCTACTTTATCCATTAATTCTGTAAAATTATTTGTTATTTTATAAAGTGTTAAATTACTCACTTGACATCTTCCTTTCTTTTTAGTAAAATATAAATATACGAATTTATACAAATTCTTACTTGAACTAGTTTTGATTTTCAGGTTGAACTAGTTCTTTTATTTTGCCTTCTTCGTCATTTTCAATAAAGTTGTCTTCACTGATTATTCTCATTTCTTCCAGTGCTATTGATTGTGCTTCTGCTAAATCTTTTGCATTGTATATCTTTTCATAATTATTGAAATGATAATCATTCATATTTAATCTATCTTGTTCTGACATATTTTTCATCTCCTTTCATTTAATTAAAATTTGTTATATAATATCCTCGAAAGTGAGGTTATTATTTATGGTTGTTGTAAATATTACTGATGTTATTGCCTTATTAGCTTTTCTAGTAGCTCTATATGGTGCAATATTGTCTACATACGTTGCTATTAATGAATTTTTTAGATTAAAATTATCTGTCTTTAACTTAAATAAAACTTATATAACTTTATCTCAAAGTGATTATTATTCTAATGATCACGGTGAGCAAATTCCAACTTATAAAAGTGATTTATACTCTATCGTTTTGTTAGTTAGAATAATAAATATGTCTAAAAATGATACTACTATCAATGAGATTATCCTTAATGATGAGTACACACTAAATAGTTCTTCTAAATCCATTGAAAATGTCCCTTGCAAGTTTAAATATTCTCATAATATGATTTTTTGTAATGACTTTAAGTATTTATCATACCCTGTTATAAGTTTTCCTTTAAAAATAGAAGCTTTATCTACTGTTGAAGGATACCTAGTTTTTAACAATATGAAAGAAATACCAAATTTTTTTAAAGTTAAAATAAAAGCTATTCAAAAATCTAAAACCTTTAATCTAAACATTTCAATTCCTAATGATTACAGAAATGAGATATTATCAGAATAAAAATAAACATTGCTTGTAATATATTGCCAACTGATAATGCAAAAATTAAATTTTCAATTTTTCTCATTTCTTTTACTTCAGCTGGAAACATTTTATATTCAAATAAACCATCTTTATTTATTTTCCAACCTGAAGGCAATTTATTGTTTTCCATATCTTTCTCCTATCCCGTGTTTTTTTAATCATTTCAGCTTTAAAATAATTAGCAACACAATTATGTTATAAATTAAACTAAATAAAGAAATCATTAAACTTATTTTTTGTAATTTTGAAGCTTTTTTCCAAGATTTTCTTAAGAATTTATTCATTTATTTTCCTATCCTACTATTTAATTAATGCATATATAAACATCGTGTCCCAAAAGAATATAAACGGTATATATACAAATAATATTCTTCTTATTTTGTATTTAAATTGCTTTTTCATTTGTTATTCACTCCTTTTTAAAGTATTACATAATTCATCGTGGCTAACACTGATGTATTTTTCAAATTCTCCCCTTACAACCCACATTGGCTTGCAATAACGTTGAACTGGGAGTTTTTTATCTTTGAACATTTGCCATACTTTGTTGTATCCTATCTGATACTCCGCCATGATTTTTTTTATAGTCATTGGCTCATAATATCTTTCATCATTAAGTTTCATCTTGTCCATTAATTCAATCATTTTGTTTACAACTCTCTCATTGACTTTTTCTTCTGATACAGTTTTGTGCTCAATTATTTGTGCTTTTGCTTCTGCAATGCTTTTCATTGCTTGGTCTAGTATTTCTTCTGACATTTTTATTCCTCCTTTCTTTTTTTGTGTGTTAGACTGCATTTTGTTTGTAATATTAAATTTATTTTTGTGTTTCGTTTTTTTTTGCTATAATCACTTCGGAGGTGATTATATTGAATCGAACAGAATACTTTTCTGGAATATGTCCACATACAAATAATGAGCAAAGTATTAGCATTGATTACATAGAAAACAGTTCTTTAGATAAACCAACTGTTTATGTAAAAGGTAGATTTGCCTGCGAAAATGCTACGAGATGCCCTAATACTTCAAACTGTCCTTTATATAAAAATGCTCCAGAAAACATTTAGACATCTAGACTGTCTGTATCAGAGGCAGTCTCTTTTATTGAAACCTTATTGCCTATATTGTCTTTTATTTCTATTTCTACTTTTGCAACACCTATTTTGACATCTAATTCTGCAATTTCATCTTCATTATTTCTTGTAAATTTAATAGATTTTATATTCTTTATTTCGCTACCATTTTTATATAAATGTGTATATCCAAATTCTTGGACTATTTTATATATATCCATCTCTTTCTCCTTTCATTTTGTTGCGTTTTACGGTTTTTCCGTTTCATCTTGGCATAAAAAATCAATCATATCATAGCTAATTTCAAAATGCTTCTCTATTTTTTTAATTATAGGCACGTCTGGAAAAGTTTTTCCATTTTCATAATTTGCCCAAGTATCAACACTTACTCCTATTGCTTGTGCTACTTGTTCTTGTGTTTCATTTTTATTGTTTCTAAGACCTTTTAATGTTAATTGCACTATTTCTACCTCCTTTCTTTTAACGATTAAACCGTTATTGTAGTTTGATTATATATCACGGTTTAATCGTTGTCAATAGTTTTTCCGTAATTTTTTTATTTTTTTCTTGACTTTTTTACGGTTAAGTCGTATAATTGTTGCAGGAGGTAGGAATGAGCGATTTAGGAAATAAAGAAATTTTTTCAAAAAATTTAAGACATTATATGTCTATTAATAAAAAGGATAGAAGTGATATATGTAAGGATTTAAAAATACCATACTCAACACTTACAGATTGGTATAATGGAAATATTTATCCACGCATTGATAAAATAGAATTATTAGCAAATTATTTCAATATAAGAAAATCTGATTTAGTTGAAGAAAAAATAGAAAGCAATATACAAGGTATGGATAAAAAATCAGAAGGCTCTGCTGTTGTTTTTGTATATGGTACTATTCCCGCTGGAACACCGATTGAATGTATAGAAGATATTATTGATACAGAAGAAATCCCTGCTGATATGTTAAAAGGCGATAAACA
>CAYZMV010000045.1:0-8948 GCA_964479635.1 uncultured Clostridium sp.
ACTACTAGGTAAGTATTTTTTCATTGTGGCTCTTAAAAATTCTTCTCCGTCCTCTCTTATTTCTTTTTTATACATATATTTTCCTCTGCCTCTTCCTGTCATAATTTCTGGATTAAATAAATCTATTGCATTCGGAAAGGCTTCCCTATTTATCATTTTATGCACATAGCTATATGTCATAAATATTAGTTCAAATACCGCTTCTTTTTTTACTTTCTCACTTAATTCCTCTGATAGTTTTTTTATAAGCCCTTCATACAGTTCTTTCCAGTTATCGACTAACACAATCGGGGCAATTAGTATTCCTACTTTATATCCCGCTTCTTTTAATTTATTTATAGCTTTAATTCTATTATCTAATCTTGATGTTCCAAACTCTACTCTGTTTATTATTTCTTCTGGATTCATACTCATTCTTATAATTATTTTTCCATTGTGGTTTAAATTTAATATTGGGTCTACCATATCAAATTTAGTTGGAAAAGTTAAATATCCCTTTTCGGATTTATTAAAGTTTTCAATGGTCCATTCTAAATTGTTTGTAATTGTATTTTCTAATATTAAATCACTATTGCTTCCTATTTCAAACGTTAAATCTTTATCACTTTGATTTGCAACCTTTATTATTTTATCTAGCATTTCTTCTCTATTTACGAACAATCTCAAATATGCACATTTATTGTAATTGCAAACAAGATAACAATACATACACATTGCCGTGCAACCCGATGACGTATATGGTACTAAAAAGTCTGATACTTTGTGATTTGGAACAAATTTATGTGTTTTTCTAACGCCTATTATTATATTTTGTTTCATATTTGCAAATTCAGAATTTTGTTTTTTTCGCATTTCTTCAATGTTGTTATGATTTTCTATTGGAATTAAAACAACTCCTTCTTTTTCGTATCTTTCTAATAATCGTTTGCCAAGTTCATATTCTCGAGATTTAGGTTCATAATATATTGCTTTTGGTTTGAACATAAAAAAATCACCTCATATTTAGGGTTGCCTTCTTTTTAAAAAATTATTATATTTTTTTTATATATGAATACAATTATTTTGTTGGAGAAAGTTTATGATTAATTTTTTTGCAGGTATTTTAATTGGTGCATTTGCAATACTTCCCGGAATCAGCAGTCGGAGTTTTTTTATGCTGTTTTGGTTTGTATGAAAAAATTATAGATAGTATTTTGCACTTTTTTAAAGATGTAAAAACTAATTTTAAGTTTCTTTTACCACTTGCTATTGGTACTATTATTGGTATTTTTATTTTTGGTAATATATTAAAAATAGCGTTTGATAAATTTTATATGGAAACTTCTTTTGTGTTTATTGGATTAATTTTAGGTAGTTTAAACTTAATACTAAAACAAGCTAATGTGAAAAAAATAACATTAGCTCATATACTTTGTACGTTCGTCACACTTTCATTTAGTATTTATCTTGTTGCTTTAGAAAAAAATTTAGATATAACATCATATATTAGTTCTAATTCTTATTTAATACTTGCGGGAGCCTTAATGTCTGCTGGAATAGTTATTCCGGGTGTTAGTAAAACAGTAATACTTATGATGCTCGGTTTGTATCAAACATATTTATCTGCAATTTCTACAATGGATTTTTCCATTCTTTTGCCTATCGGAATTGGCCTTTTAATTGGCGGAACTGTATTTTTGTTTTTGATTAATCTTTTATTTAAATTTGCAAAATCATACACATATTTTGGAATCATTGGATTTGTTCTTGGTTCTATATTTGTAATTTATCCCGGTTTTACATTTGATATTCACGGCATTATTTCAATTTTATTGCTCGTTATATCTTTTATAATTGGATTTATGCTTTCAAATTTACAAAAAAACAGCTCCTAGAATTTTTTTCAAAAATTTTAGGAACCATCCCTCACCTATTTTTATTCAAATTTGTCTACTACTTCTATTTTGTTTCCTCTTAAAAATTCAGCAGTTGTCATTCTTTTAGCATTTTCTCCTTGCATTTCTAATACAAGTAATATTCCTTCTTTTGTCATTACATATATTCCTTCTTTTTTATCTACATATAAAATCGTCCCTGACTCTATATCTGAAAATCTATATTCATAATCTTGAAATTCTTGAAATTTTTTTATAAATTCATATTTACTTATTACATCTACTTTCCAAAATTTTATCTTCTTTCCGTTTAATGTGCTATATGCTCCCATTATTGGATTTAATCCCCTTACCAAATTTTTAATTTCTTTCGCTGTTTTATTTTTCCAATCTATCTTTGCTTGAGCTTTTTCTAACATTGGTGCAATAGTAAAATTACTACCTTGTTTTTTTCGCGGTGCTGTTTTATTTTCTATTTGTTCTAATGTTTCTACTAAAAGCTCTGCTCCTATTTTAGAAAGCCTGTTCCATAGTTCACCTGAAGTTTCGTCTTCCCCTATTTCAACTTCTTTTTGTAAGATTATATCTCCTGCATCCATTCCTTCATCCAAATACATAGTTGTTACGCCAGTTTTTTTATCTCCATTAAGAATGGCCCATTGTATTGGTGCAGAACCTCTGTATTTAGGAAGTAGTGATGGATGAACATTTATGCAACCATATTTAGGAATTTCTAGTATCTCTTTTGGAAGTATTTTACCATAGGCTACAACGCATATAACATCTGGTTTCATATCCTTTATTTTTTTTATTATTTCAGTATTGTCTTTTAATTTATCTGGCTGAAGTATCTCTAAATTTTTAGATAAAGCATATTCTTTTACCTCACTATATACAAGTTTCATTCCTCTGCCCTTTGGCTTATCTGGAACTGTTATAACTGCCAATATGTCATATCCCTTTTTATAAATTGCTTTTAAAGAATCTCTTGCAAAATCTGGTGTTCCCATAAATACGATTCTCAAATTGTTTCCCCCTTTTATAGTGAATAATGAAGAATTAATTATTCACTCTTCATTATTCATTATTAATTATTTCCAGTGTTCCCGGTATTATTTTATCAATAAAGACCTCTCCATTTAAATGATCTACCTCGTGACATATTGCTTGTGCTAATAAATCTTTTGCTTTTATTTCTATTTTTTCTCCCTTTTCATTTAAAGCCCTTGCTACAACTTCTTTAGGTCTTATTACTTTTGCAAATTTATTTGGAAAGCTAAGGCAACCTTCTTCAACTGTTTGTTCCCCTTTTGTTTTTATTATTTCTGGATTTATTAATATATATGGTTTTACTCCTTCTTCATATATATCTATAACTACTATCCTTTTTAAAACGCCTACTTGAACTGCTGCAAGTCCTACTCCATTAAATTTATGCATTGTTTCTATCATATCTTGTATTAGTTCTAATATTTTGTTGTCGATTTTTTCTACTTCCCTTGATTTCTTTTTTAATATTTCGTCTCCTTCTTCTCTTATTATTCTAATTGCCATTCGTCCTCAATTCCTTTCACATCAATCAGTTTAAAAATTTTTTCAAACCGCTAGTTCATATTGTTTGGATTAATATCCACTATAACTCTTGTGTTTTTAAATTTTAACTTATAATATTCTTCTAACGTAGTATTTACCAAATCTATAATTGTATTATTTAAATTGCATTTTGCAATTATTCTCCATCTATATTTGTTTTTTATTTTGCTTATTGGAGATACAACTGGTCTATAAAGCTCTAACATTACATTATATCTTTTACAATTATTATTTAATATGCTATATAATTTTTTTGATGCTTGTTCTACTTCTTCCTTGCTATTAGAACTTATACCAAACATTATTATATCGCAAAATGGCGGATATTTCAACTGTTTTCTAAGTGCTATCTCTGTATTATAAAACTTATCATAATCTTGCTTTTTTGCACATTGTATTACAAAGTTTTCTGGATTATATGTTTGTATAATTACTCTTCCTTCCTTTTCTCTTCCTGCTCTTCCTGCCACTTGTGTAAGTATGTCAAATGTTCTTTCATTTGCTCTGTAATCTTCAATATTTAAACTGCTATCTGCTGAAATAACCCCTACTAAAGTTACATTAGGAAAATGATGTCCTTTTACTACCATTTGCGTTCCTATTAGTATATCAATATTTTCATTTTTAAACTTGTTTAATATTTCCTCGTGCGAATTTTTTTTAGTTACAGTATCTATATCCATCCTTATAGTACTTGCTGTTGGAAATAATTTTTGTATTTCGTTTTGTAATTTTTCTGTTCCCGTTCCAAAATATTTTATATTTCTACTTTTACAATTAGGGCAAATTTGCAAATTTTTAATTTCGTATCCGCAATAATGACATTTTAATGTATTAGAATATTCGTGATATGTTAAACTTATGTTGCATCGTCTACATTTAACGGTATAGCCACAATCTCTACACATTACAAATGTTGAAAATCCTCTTCTATTTAAAAATAATATTGTTTGTTCTTTGTTATTTAAATTTTTCTCTATTTCATTATGTAATTTATCACTTATTATTGACCTATTGCCATTTGCAAGTTCTTCTCTTAAATCAACTATATTTACATCTGGAAGAGAAGATTGATTTGCTCTTTTAGTGAGTGTTATTAATTCTACTTTACCTGCCTTAGCTTTTGCAAATGTGTTTATGCTTGGTGTAGCACTTCCGAAGCACTAATGGAATATTATTTTGTTTTGCCATAAACCCTGCAATTTCTTTTGCATTGTATCTTGGCGACATTTCTGATTTATATGATGAATCGTGTTCTTCATCAATTATTATTATTCCCAAATTATTGATTGGTGCAAATATTGCAGACCTTGCCCCTATTACAATTTTGGCTTTATGATTCTTTATTTTTTGCCATTCGTCATATCTTTCCCCAACCGAAAGTTTACTATGAAGTACTGCAATGCAGTCTCCAAACCTTGCTAAAAATCTATCTACCATTTGTGGTGTAAGCGATATTTCTGGCACTAAAACAACTGCTGTTTTATTTTGCTTAATTACATTTTCTATTAATTGCAAATATATTTCGGTTTTTCCGTGATCCTGTTACACCATATATTAAAAATTCTTTGTACTTACTTTTGCTTATTTTGTCGTACGCTACTTCCTGTTCTTCTGTTAATTTAAGTGGTTTGTCCCTTTTTATATCTTTATGAGCAAAAGGATTTCGATTTATTTTTTCTTCTATTATTTCTATGTAACCATTTTTTTCTAGAGTTTTTATAATATTTCTTGATGCATCTGTTAATACTTCCAAATCCAAAATATGTATTCCTTCATTTTCAAATAGAAATGTAAGTATTCTTTTTTGTTTTTCGGATTTTATTATTCCCTCTTCTATATCAAATTCTATTTCTGCTATATCTTTTTTTAAATATACAAAGTTTGCTTTTTTATCTTTTACTCTGTTTTGCAAATTTTTTGTAGTATTTCCCGGTGGAAGCATAAGTATTATACAGTCTGATATATTACAAAAATATCTTCTAGACATAATTTTCGCAAGATTTATATTTTCCTCAGTCAAAATATTATCTTCTAGTTTTATAATTTCTTTATTTGCAAATTCAGAAGTTTCTTTTAACCCAATAACAAAGCCCTCTTCCTGTTTTGTTTTTCCAAAGGGAACAAAAACTCTAGACCCTATTTTTATTTCATTTGAAATAGAGTCTGGCACTATATAATCATAGGTTTTATTTAGCTCCTTTGCTATTGTATTTATTATTACTTCTGCTACCATTTTTTCACCTTTTACAATTATATCAAAAATGTTGATTGTTCACAAGAACAGATTAACTTTATTTAAATTGGATAAATAACTACATAAATAAAAAACTCACATCTATATAAAACTTTGACGAGTTTGATGTGAGTTTTTCTATTAAATTCGGCAAAACCACGTTTGTGGATTTGTCATTTCCTTTATTTATTTCAACTTATACTCATTGTTTATTATAGTCATTATTATTTGAACAGTTTTTTCTAAATCATCATTTTTTATAACATAATCATACATTCCTATTTTTGATTCTTCGTAATCAAATCTATTAAGTCTCAATTCTATTTCTTTAATACTTGCCTTTTCTACTCTTTGTTCTAATCGCTTTCTTAACTCTTCTTTTGGAACTCTTAAAAATATTGTTACTATTTTTATTTTATTTTTCAACAATTTAAGTAAATTTTCGGTTCCATTAACTTCTATATCTTTTATGACAATTTTTCCATCTTGTATTTTTTCATTTAATATTTTCTTTGATGTACCATAGTAGTGTTCATAGTGAACAGAATATTCATAAAATTCGCCCTCTTTAATTTTTTGTTCAAATTCTTCTGTTGTTATAAAATTATATATTTCTCCATTAATTTCCCCTGGTCTTGGTAATCTATCAGTATATGAGGGCATTGTTGTTACATTATCCATCCTTTTTAATAATTCTTTTTTTATTGTGTCTTTTCCTGCTCCTGATACTCCGGATAATAATACTAACATTTTACCACCTTTCCTTCTGCAATTTCATTTGCAGCAAGTGTAACAGCTGATTTTTCATCTACTTTAGTAAGTGGTACACTTCCTGAAGCAATTTGTCTTGCCCTTTTTGAAGTAATAATTACTAATTCAAATCTATTATCATATATTTTTAATAAATCTGTAACAGTAGGTTTAATTATCATTAATATTCATCTCCTTTTATTTAAGAAAATCTGCCTTAATCTCAATCATATTACAGGATTTCTTCTTATTCTTCGCTTTCTTCTTTGCTCATATCTTTATCTAATCTTGATGCAACTGTTTCTGGCTGGACAGCCGAAAGTATTACGTGCCCTGAATCCATTATTATAACCGCTCTTGTTCTTCTTCCACAAGTCGCATCAACTGCCATTTTAGAATCTTTAGCTTCTTGTACTAATCTTTTTATTGGTGCAGATTCTGGGCTTACTATTGTTATAACTCTATTTGCAGAAACAATATTTCCAAATCCAATATTTATTAATTGCATTTTATCTCTCCTTTTCTAATTTTATTCTACATCTTTATATGTACAACTAAATTAGTTATTAGCATTCTTTTATTCTTGCTTCTAATTTTACTATATATTTTACAACAAGTCCAGTATAAATTTTAGAAATTTATATAATTTCTAAATTTTTATTTTCTAAATAACACTTATATACTAACTTTTATTCATTATTTTACAACATCTACTTTTCTTGGTCTTCCTCTTTTCTTTGGTGTCGTAGATTCTTTTTGTTTATTTTCACTTGCTTCTGTTTTTTTAGGTCTACCTCTTTTTTTAGGTTTTTGTTCTTCTACTATGACTTCTTCCTTCTTTGTTTTTTTAGCTTTACCTCTCTTTTCAGATGTTTGTTTCTCCACTGCTTCTTTTTCCGTCTTTTTAGCATTTTTTCTTTTTTTAGGCTTTGCTTCTTCTTTTTTATTTTTTTCTGTTGGTTCTACTTCTTCAACTTCTTCTATCTCTTCGTTAAAGCTATTTTTCGTTTTTTCTTTTTTTACTATTTCTTTTACATCGCTAACACTATTTAGATATTCGTTTTTTATTCTTATTGATACGTATATTGATTTTAATGTATAATAAATTGCAATAAATACACTTGCTAATAGATAAATTTTTTTATGACTATCATCTAATTCAAATATAATATATGGCATAAACAATGTAAAAATAGCTACTACTAAAAACTCGATACCATATATTGCTAAACTTCCGTTACTTTTTCTATATGCTACCTCAAACAACACTATTGCTATTGTTAAAAATAAAAAGCTGAAAACATTTAAATCTATTGGCCTAAGATTTTTAATAATGCCTATACTTCCTAAAATTATAAATATGAAATATACAATAATTACTGATGCTATTGTTATATTTGTAAATATTTCACTTCTAATTTTATTTTTTATTTCATAGGGCAATTTGGTTTTTTCATCTATCTCTTTTTCTATTTTTTTGATTGCACTCTTCTTCATCAAATAATTCCTCCTAGGTTTCCTAATTCAAATATGTTTATATAACAATAACAGTATATCATATTTTCGCTTTTTATCCAAATATTCCTCTTTTTCTTACAGGTGGTTGTTCATTCATTGTCTTTGCAAGTTTACTTAATAGTTCTCTTTGTTCTGCAGTTAATTTTTTTGGTATTTGTACTACAACTGTAAAAATGAAATCACCATTCCAATTTCCATTTACAGATTTAAAGCCTTTATCCCTTATTGTAAATTTACTTCCTGTTTGCGTTCCTTCTGGGATTCTGTATATTTCCTGTTTTCCATCTACCATTGGAATTTTTAAATCTGCTCCAAGTATTGCTTGTGTAAACGTAATTGGAATTTCGCAAATTACATTATCACCACTTCTTGAAAAAATACTATGTTTTTTTATACTTACTACAATATATAAATCTCCTTTTGAACCACCTTTTTCTCCCGGTTCTCCTTCGCCTCTTAATACTACAGTTTGATTATCTGCTATACCTGCAGGTATATTTACTTTTATTTTTACTGGTCTTCTTATTCTTCCTCTGCCTCTACAATCTGGGCATTTTTCTTTTATCACTTTTCCCTCGCCATTACAATTTGGGCAAGTTTTTGTTGTTTGCATTTGTCCAAGTATTGTAGATACAGTCTGTTTTATAGTTCCTGTACCATTACAAGCTCTACAAGTTTCTATTGTTGTTCCCGGTTTAGCTTTTGTTCCTTTACAAGTAGGACATTCTTCTTCTCTTGATATTGAGATTTCCTTTTCAACTCCCAAATATGATTCTTCAAATGTAATATTCATACTATATTTAAGATCTCTTCCCTTTTTTGGTCCTGATTTTTGTTTCGCTCCTCTTCCACCAAATCCTCCACCAAAAAACGAAGAGAATATATCCCCTATGTCATCAAAATCAGAAAAGCCATCAAAACCAGATGTTGTATATGAATAATATCCGTTTTGCCCACCAAAAGGACCACCTGCACCG
>CAYZMV010000046.1:0-520 GCA_964479635.1 uncultured Clostridium sp.
GCCTTTGCTGTGGGTACCATAACCTTTACTTCTCCCGGCATTTTAATTATGTAGTAAGCTTGTTTCTCTCCTAAAATATCCTTCTCTTCAATCCCTTCTATAGTTCCTGCTCCGTGCATTGGATATACAACTTTATCACCAACATTAAACATATATATGTCACTCCCTTTAAATCATTTTTAACTCTTCCAACATTTTCTATTATAACATAAAATTGGAACTAAGTCAAAGGAATTTTTGGGAAATTTTACATAAAATTTTAATGAGTTGACCCAAATCCTCCTGTTCTTTCTCCTTGTGCTGAATCATTATCAGTTACTAAATAAGTTTGGAACATTGCTTGACCTATTCTTTCACCTTTCTTTATTTCTACATCTTCATCTTTCACATTGTAAAAAGCAAACATTATATGGCCATCATTATCTGGATTTCCATAATAATCACTATCTACAACTCCAATACCATTTGCTAATATTAATCCTTTTTTACCGGGATTAGAACTTCTATTTGCAAGTATTAA
>CAYZMV010000046.1:530-8924 GCA_964479635.1 uncultured Clostridium sp.
TATTAAAACTTCATTAGAAGCCATATATGCTTTTAACCCTGTTTTTACAAGTACTGGTTTTTGTCCCGGTTTAAATGCTGGTACAACGCAATCTTCTGCAGATTCAATATCATATCCTGCTGAATTTTTTGTTGACCTTTTTGGTAAATTTATATTTGAATTTTCAAATCCCTTTGCAATTTCAAATCCACGCTTTTTTTCCATTTTTATACCTCTTTCTTTTTTAATTTTCTTTTACATTATATATTTTTTGACAGCAAGTGTCAATTATTAATATTTTTTCATATACTATTAACAAGAAAATGTTGTTCTAGAAGCTAGAAATTAGATATTAGAGATTAAATAAAAGCCGTGTTTCATTGGAATTTACCTAATATTTCTAATCTCTAACCTCTAATATCTAAACAACGCTTTTCTTATATTTTATTTTTGGAGGATTTGATGAAAAATACTACTTTAGATAAGTTAGATATAAATAACAATGCAGTAATTTTGAACTTAAACTGTAAAGGAGATTTAAGAAGAAGATTATTAGATTTAGGATTAGTAAATGGCACTAATATCAAGGCAATTTTTAAAAGTCCACTGGGTAATCCGGTTGCTTATGAAATACGAGGTTCTACCATTGCTTTACGAAAGGAAGATTCTAAACTAATTAATATTACAATGTAAATTTGGGAACAACCTTTAAGTTCCCTATTTTATTTGTTTCTTAACTCACATTTTTACTATTATTACATAAATTATATGGAGGTGATTTTATGGGGCTTTCTTCTAGTTCAACTGGCAGGAAATTGTTAAATGATGATATAGAAATTTTAAAAGATAAATGCGACTACACTATTGCTATTGCTCGGAAATCCTAATGTTGGTAAAAGCACTGTTTTTAATTCTCTTACTGGGCTTCATCAGCATACTGGAAATTGGCCCGGCAAAACAGTTAGTAATGCTATGGGAATTACTAACTTCTTAAATAAATCTTTTCTTTTAGTGGATATTCCTGGTACATATTCTATTATGTCTAATTCTCAAGAAGAAGAAATAGCAAGAGATTATATATGCTTTGGAAATCCTGATTGTACTGTTGTTGTGGTAGATGCCACTTGTTTAGAAAGAAATTTGAATTTGGTCTATCAGATACTAGAAATTACTAATAGAGTTGTTGTTTGTGTAAACTTGCTTGATGAAGCTAAGAAAAAGGGAATTGATATTAATTTAGAAAAGCTTTCTTCCAAACTTGGTGTTCCTGTTGTTGGTACTATTGCTAGAAAAAAGAAAACTCTTAAATGTTTAATGCAATCGGTTTACGATGTTTGTTCTTCAAATGAAGAAAAAAAGTTTTTTCAAATAAAATATGAAGATATTATTGAGGATGCTATTCAAATGGTAGAAAAAGATGTTAAGAATGTCTTAAAAAATAGTACCTTTAATAATTGTAGATGGATTACTCTTAAACTTTTAGAAGGAAATCGAAAAATCATATCATCTATTGAAAATTTTTTAAACTTAAAATTATTAGGAGATGAAACAATACAAACTAGTTTATCTAAAGCAAAAGAAATGTTATTAAAAAATGATATTAATTCATCTACTTTTAAAGATAAAATAGTTTCTACAATTATGCTTAATAGTGAAACTATTGCTATAAATGTAACCAGTTACAAAAAACTTGATTATAATAATAGAAATTATAAAATAGATAAAATTCTTACTTCCAAATTAACTGGTATCCCAATAATGCTCTTGTTTTTTGCTCTGATATTTTGGATTACCATTACTGGCGCAAATTATCCTTCTCAATTACTTTCTAATTTTTTCAACTTTGTTGAAGGAAAACTTGTAGATTTATTTGAAATGCTTAATAGTCCAGATTGGCTTACTTCGCTTTTAGTTTATGGTATGTTTAGAACTTTAGGTTGGGTGGTAGCAGTTATGCTTCCTCCTATGGCAATATTTTTTCCTCTATTTACAATTCTAGAGGATTTAGGGTATCTCCCACGAATTGCTTTCAATTTAGATGGTTTCTTTAGAAAAGCGTGTACCTCTGGAAAGCAAGCACTTACAATGTGTATGGGGTTTGGTTGTAATGCAGCAGGAGTTGTTGGTGCAAGAATTATAGATTCTCCTAGAGAAAGGCTGATTGCTATACTTACCAATAACTTCGTTCCGTGTAATCGGGAGATTCCCATTTTTAATTACCATTGCTTCAATATTTATTGCTAGTAGTACATTTGGCATTTGGTCTTCTGTTTTGTCTACATTGTCAGTAATTTTAGTAATAGTTATTGGTATTATAATGACTTTAGTCATATCTAAAATCTTGTCTAAAACAATACTTAAAGGAATGCCTTCATCATTTGTACTAGAACTTCCTCCATATAGAAAGCCACAAATTGGTAAGGTTTTAGTACGTTCAATTTTTGATAGAACATTATTCGTTCTTGGTAGGGCTATTGCCGTTGCTGCTCCTGCTGGAATTGTTATATGGCTTTTTGCAAATGTAAACATTGGTGGAATATCTATATTAAACCATATTGCAAATTTCTTAAATCCTTTTGCCAGTCTTATGGGACTTGATGGGTATATTTTGACTGCATTTATTTTAGCACTTCCTGCTAATGAAATTGTTCTTCCTATAATTCTTATGAGTTATACGTCAGGTGGAAACTTAGTACAGATTGAAGATTTAGCAAGTATTTCTAACATATTAATAAGTAATGGATGGACTATTCTTACTGCAATAAATGTAATGCTCTTTAGCTTAATGCACTTTCCTTGTAGTACTACATTAATTAGCATAAAAAAAGAAACAGGAAGCTGGAAATGGGCAATTTTGGCATTCGTTATTCCAACTGTATGTGGAATTTTGGTGTGCATATTAACAAACGGAATTTATCATTTAGTGTTTTAAACAAACTAAAAGATGAAAAAAGTCACGCACTTTTTTGATGCTCTATTAAAGTCTACAATGTAGTTATCTACTGCATTGTAGACTTTTTACTCTTTAAAAAGTGTCAAATTTGTAATATTAAACTTATAATATCATTACTGTCGAAAAATGTAAATATTTTTATTATAAATTTATTTTACAGTATAACCTCGTTCTTCAAAATTTGCTTTTAATGATTCTTTTGTTATTTTTTCATCTGATGTTCCTTCCATTTGTGCATACACTTGTTCATATGTTTCTGCATCCGTTTTCTAATTTTTTACATTATATCACATTTTAATTTATATTCCATATTTTTTTGTTTCTTTATAATCATCATAATTTCCTAAATATGTTTTAGTATGTCCATCCTTAAATTCAATGGTTTTATTAGCAAATTTATTTATAAAATATCTATCATGACTCACAAACAACAAAGTTCCATCGAAATTCTCAATGGCATCTTCAAGCACTTCTTTCGTTGGAATATCAATATGGTTTGTTGGTTCATCAAAAATTAAAGTGTTAATTTTTTTCTGCAAAAGTTCTGCCAATTTTATACGCATCTTTTCTCCACCAGAAAGACTACCTACTCTTTTTGTTACATCTTCTTGATAAAATTGAAATTCTGCTAAAACTTGTCTCGCTTTTTGTTCATTCAATTCTGCAGATATGGAAAAATATTCTAATAATTTTTGGTCTTGTTTTGGAAAATTGATAATTTGAGGCAAATATCCAATTTTAACACTTGGTCCAATTAACACTTTCCCTTTTACTTGCAATTTTTGTTCTCCTAGTATTGATTTAACAAATGTTGTTTTTCCACTTCCATTAGCACCTATAAGAGCTACTCTTTCTCCAGCCCATATATCTAAATTTATTCCATCAAGTATCTTTTTTCCATCTGGCGTTACTACAGTCAAATTTTCTGTGTTAATAACCTTTTTACTTGATTTTCTATCTTCTGAAAAGCCAACATTTATTTTTTTCTTTTCCTTTGGTCTTGCAACTGCCATTTTTTTTAATCTATCAATTTGAGTTTGTAGAGAATGAGCTCTATCACATAGAGTAGAACTATTAGTAGCCATTCCTCTTTCTGCAAAATATTTCTTTTGTTCTTCCAATTTTTTTATTATAGCTTGTTGATCCTTATAATCTGCTAATTGTTTTTCAAAATCTTTTTTCTTTTCTTCCACATATCCAGAATAATTTGATGTATAGACTTTTCCAACGCCATTATCTAAATCCAATATTTTATTTGACATTTTATCCAAAAAATATCTGTCATGTGATACTATAACCGATGCGCCCTTAAATGATTTTATATAGCTTTCTAGCCATTCTATTCTATCTATATCCAAATGGTTTGTTGGCTCATCTAATAATATCAAATCTGGTTTAATAATTAATGCCTTAGCAAGTTGAACAATCGTTTTTTCCCCACCACTTAAATCGTTATAACTTTGGTTTAATAAACTTTTATCTATTTTCAATCCTTCAACAACAGTATTAATATTGACATCCATATCATACCCACCTGCTATGGAGAATTTTTCCATTAAATTGCAATATTTTGCAAGGACTGTGTTATGTTTCTCTTCTTCTATTCCAGACTCTAGTTTTTTCTGCAATTCTGTTAACTTTTTTTCCATTTCCTTTAGTTTTCCAAAACTATCCTTCAAAACTTCATAAACATTTCTATTGTCCACTATACTTGAACCTGTTTGATCTAAATACGCAACTTTGGCATCTTTCTTTATATTTACTTGCCCACTGTCTGCTTTTTCTAATCCCGCTATTATTTTTAATATCGTTGACTTTCCGCATCCATTTGGTCCAACTATTGAGATAGATTCTTCTTCATTGAGTGAAAAAGAAACATCTTCAAATAATTGTCCATATCCAAAATTTATTCCTAATTTATTTACATCTAAAATTATCATTTCTTAAAATTTCCTCTATTGTTTTACAAATATTTTGTAAGTTCATTTAGCTCATTAATCTGATATTTATAACTTAATTGTTCCTTTTTTCTATTAACCCAAATTCCATACATTCCAGCATTTAAGCTTCCCTCTACATCTACTTTATATTTATCTCCAATCATTACGCAATCTTCTGGTTTTAAATTAACCATTTTATATGCAATTTCAAAAATTTCTTTTTCTGGTTTTGAACAACCCACTTCGCTTGAGATAACTATATTAGAAAAATATTTATTTAATCCTGTCTCTTTTATTTTTTTTCTTTGCCATATTCCATCTCCATTTGAAACTATAACAAGTTTGTATCTATTTTTTAATTTTTCTAATACTTCTTTTGTGTCATCAAATAATATCCAATTTTTTTCATAAATATTCTTATAATCTTTAAATGCTTCTTTTGCATCGTCATCAGAAATATTAATTGAATACTTACTAAATAATTCTTTCATTCTTTCTATTCTTAATTCTTCAAATGATATTTCACCTTTATGATATTTTTCATAAAGTTCCAGTGTAATTTTACTCCAAACTTCACCAAAATTTATATCTTTAACTTCATTAAATTCACTATGTAAATTTTTAAATTCACAAATCGCATTATATTCTGCTTTTTTGCTATTAAGTAATGTATCATCTAAATCAAATAAAATTGCCTTTATTTTTAATTTATTTTCCAATATCAATACCTCTTTTATATTACAATCAATTTTTTTGCATTTTGTAATTTATTTTACTATTATTGCAATTCTCCAATTAAATCATAATTTTTTACTCCAGTTATTTTACATTTTACAAATTCGCCAAGTAAATTATCTCTCGTATTTTCAATTATTACCGTTCCATCTGTTTCTGGAATATCCATATAACTTCTTCCAATATAAAATTTATTATCAAACGTTATATTTTCTATTAGTACATCATAGGTATTGCCAATATATGATTTTAAATTTTTATTTGATATTTCTTTTGCTATGCTCATTATTTGATTATATCTTTTCTTTTTTGTATTATGATGTATTTGTTCTTTTAATTTTTCTGCCGGTGTACCATCTTCTTTTGAATACATAAAGACGCCTAATTTTCCAAAGTATCCTTTTTTTACAAAATTGCATAATTTACTAAAATCTTCTTCTGTTTCGCCCGGGAATCCAACAATTAAAGAAGTTCTTAATATTACATCTGGAATCTGTTTTTTTATCTTTATAATTAAATCTTCTATTTGTTTCCCTGTACTTTTTCTATTCATCCTTTTCAGTACTGCATCTGATATATGTTGCACAGGTATATCAAAATAATTACAAATTTTATCATTTTTGCTTACTGTTTCAATAAGTTCATCTGTTATACACTCTGGATATGCATATAAAAACCTAATCCATTTAATTCCATCTATTTCGCATAATTTCTGTAATAGTTTGCTTAACATTGCTTTGCCATATAAATCTTCTCCATATCTGGTTGTATCTTGAGCAATCACTATTAATTCTTTTATACCCATACTGCTTAATTTATTGGCTTCCTCCAAAATGTCTTCCATAGGTCTACTTACATAAGGTCCTCTTATATAAGGAATAGCACAATATGTACATCTATTACTACATCCTTCGGCAATTTTTAAATAAGCCGTTTTATCGCCTGTACTTATTACTCTATTCATATACTCTAATTCATTACAATTATTTTTACTTTTTGTATTTTTTTCATTTATTAATTCGCAAACTTTATCCCAAAAATTTTTATACTCATCTATTGAAATAAATAAATCTACTTCGGGTATGGCCTTTTTTAATTCTTTACTATATCTTTGTACTAAACATCCCATTACTATTAAGTATTTACATTTACCTGTTTTTTTGTATTGTGCCATTTCCAAAATAGTATTAATAGCCTCTTCTTTTGCAGATTCTATAAATCCACACGTATTTATTACTATTATTTCTGATTTTTCTACATCATTTACTATCTCAAATTTATTTTTTTTGAATAATCCTATTGCCATTTCTGTATCGATTAAGTTTTTTGAGCATCCCAATGATACAAATCCTACTTTCATTATTACCTCTTTCTTAATTCTTCTTTTTTCTTAAAATTTTAAAAATCCTCATTATTACACATATTTTTCCTTGTCATTTCTAACAGATTTAATTTAGTGAATCCCAATACTTGTGATTTTGTTCTGTCTTTTTTTAATTCTTGTGTTAACAATTTTACAATTTCTTCTTTATTTTCGTCTTTATTCATATCTATATAATCTATAATTATTATTCCTCCAATGTCTCTTAACCTTAATTGCTTTGCTATTTCTACAGTTGCTTCTTTATTTACCTTAAACACTGTATACTCTAGGTTTTTACTGCCAGTATATTTTCCGGTATTTACATCTATGGCAGTTAATGCTTCTGTTCTATCAATCGTTATAAAGCCCCCACATCTAAGCCAAATTTTTCTGTTTTCTATTTTTGATAATTGCTCTTTTAATGAATACATTTCTAATAAATCTTTGTTTTCTTGTAATTCTAATTTTATATTTTCTAACATATTCATACTTTTTAGTATTTCGCTTACATCTTTATATGTCTTTGGATCGTTAACTATAACCCTATTTAAATTTCTATCAACTACATCTATTAAAGTTCTTCGTAGTAATGCTTTATTATCATATATTAGTTTAGGTCCATTTAATTTATGTTCATCATATTTTCTTTTAATATCTTTCCATTTTTTTAGTAGTTCCTCTAAATCTGCTTTTATGCTTTCTTCATCTATTCCTATGCTTGATGTTCTTATAATTGCACCAGTGCCTTCTGGTAATATTGTTTTTACTATGTTTTTTAATCTGTTCTTCTCTTCTTCATCTTCTATTTTTTGTGATACTGTTATAAAATTACTATTAGGCATAAACACAACAAATCTTCCCGGCAAATTTATATGTGTTGAAACTCTTGCTCCTTTTTTTTCTGTGCCATCTCTTTTAACTTGTACCATAATTTTCATATCTTGTTTTATAAGTTCATTTATTTTGCAGTCTGGAAGTTTATATTCTTCATCAATTTTTGATTCATCTTGCTTTGGTAAAATATCTTTTAACCTTATAAATGTGTTTCTTTTATCTCCAATATCTATAAATGCAGACTGCATACCTGTAATTACATTTTGAACTTTACCACAATATATATTTCCTTCTAATCTTTGTCTATCTTGATGTTCTTCGTGCTTTTCTACCAATATACCATTTTCAACGAGCATTATACTTTTTTTATCTGGCTCTTTATTTATTATAATCTCTAACATTCAAGTCTCCTTTTATTTTAATTAAATTTATTCATAGCTATATCTATTCCATTTTCTAAAACTTCCAATATGCTATCTTTTGCTTTTTTTATACTTTCGTTTAATATTTCTCTTTCTTTTTTTGGAATTGGCTCTAATACATAATTGATTATTTCCTCTTTATATTTAGGTACTCCTATTCCAACTCGT
>CAYZMV010000047.1:0-8810 GCA_964479635.1 uncultured Clostridium sp.
CAGATATTGACCTAAACTTTTCAGGAGAATATCTTTCAAAAATACATAAATACGCAGAAATTATATTTGGACAAGGTAAAACTTTTAGAGCAGGAACTATTGGTACAATAGCAGATAAAACAGCATTTGGATATGTCAAGAATTATTTTGAAGAAAGACATATACCAGTTACAAATGCTGAAATTTCAAGGCTAGTTGCAGGTTGTACAGGAGTAAAAAGAACAACAGGACAACATCCGGGAGGAATTATAGTAGTACCACACGGCAGAGATATATGTGAATTTACACCAGTACAACATCCAGCAGATGATCCAAATTCAGATATTATAACAACACATTTTGAATATCACTCAATAGATAAAAATTTACTTAAACTAGATATGCTAGGACACGACGATCCAACTGTAATAAGGATGTTACAAGATTTAACTGGAGTTGATCCAAAAACTATTCCATTGGACGACAAAAAAACAATGAGTTTATTCACATCAACAGAAGCTTTAGGAATAAAACCAGAACAAATAAAATCAAAAACAGGTGCAATAGGTATACCTGAATTTGGTACGAAGTTTGTAAGAGGTATGCTTGAAGATACAAAGCCTACTACATTTGAAGAACTAATAAGAATATCGCGGATTATCACACGGCACAGATGTATGGCTTAACAATGCTCAGGACCTAATAAAAAATGGAACAGCAACATTAAATGAAGCAATATGTACAAGAGACGACATAATGACATATCTAATTAAAAAAGGATTAAATCCTGATCACGCATTTAAAATAATGGAAGCAGTACGTAAGGGAAAAGTTGCAAAAAATGCAGAACCTAAATGGGAAGAATATGTAAAAGAAATGAGAGAACATAATGTGCCAGAGTGGTATATAGAATCTTGTAAAAAAATAAAATATATGTTCCCAAAAGCACACGCAGTTGCGTATGTAACAATGGCATTTAGAATTGCGTGGTTCAAGGTATATTATCCACTAGCATATTACGCAACATATTTTAGTATAAGAGCAGATGATTTCGACAGTGAAATAATGATATATGGCAAAGAGAAAGTAAAGCAAAAAATGAAAGAATTAGAAGCAATAGGAAATAATATGACAACAAAAGAAAAAGGAGTATACACAATACTTGAAATTGTATTAGAAATGTACGAAAGAGGATTTAAATTTTTACCAATAGATTTATATAAATCGCATAGTACAAAATTTTTAATAGAAGATGGAGCAATACGTCCACCACTTTCAAGTGTGCCGGGACTTCGGAGAAGTTGCAGCAGAAGGAATTTATGAAGCAGTAAAAGATGAAAAAGGAAAATTCATATCGATAGACGATTTCCAAATGAAATCTAAAGCAGGAAAATCAGTAATAGAAATGCTTACAAAATTCGGTTGTTTCAAAGGAATGAGCAAAAGTAACCAAATAAGTTTATTCGGATAAAATCAACAAAAGAGTACAGACCCAATTAGTTGAAATGTAAAAATTTTAGCAAATGGGCCTGTTTTTTTTTGCTGAAGTATTACAAAAAAATTACTGAAATATTACATTTACATTACATTTTGCAAAAACTGTTGAAAAAAACAAGAAATAATGATAAAAATATATTATAGAACGTAAGTATAAATCAACATAAATACAAAGGGAGAGATGAAAATGTTGAAAAACAAAAAAATTGTATTAGGGATATTCGTAATAGCATTATTACTTATATTGCCAAATGTGGTAAATGCAGAAGTTAAAAATGCACAAGAAACAACCAAAACTACAACAGGAGCAACAGTTAAATGGAGTTATGAGTTAGACGGTAATAATGCAAAGAATTTAAAATGTACAAATAAAGCGGAAGTAACAGGAGGGTTAACAATTCCAGAAACGATTGACGATCACAGTGTAATATCAATCGGACAAGAAGCATTTAAGGATTGCACTGGATTAACGGCAATTACATTGCCTGATAGTGTTACTACTCTAGGAACATATGCTTTCTGGAATTGTAATGGGTTGACTGATGTTACCTTATCAAAGAATCTGACTAAATTAGAGCCTGGTACTTTTATTCGTTGCAAAAGCTTGGTTAAAATTGAATTGCCAGACAAATTGACATCTATTCCAAAAGCGGCATTTGCTAATTGCTTTTCTTTGAAATATATAAAGATACCTAGTAGTGTAAAAACTATTGAAGATGATGCTTTTTCGTTATGGGTTAATCTTACAATTTATGGTGAGTCTGGTTCTGCTGCCGAAACTCACGCAAAAACTAAAGGTATTCCTTTTAAAAGTATAGAAAATTGGGAAAAAGATACTGAAGAAATTGCTCCAACTGTTTCTAAAATGTATATAAAATCATCGAATATTGATAGCTATTTAGATGCTTCAACTGGAAAATATAAAATACCTAAAGGTGTTGAACTTTCGATTGTTGTACAATTTAATGAGAAAATAACTGGAAATACAGTTCCTACGTTAGTTATAAAATGCGGTTCGGGAGAAAATATTAGCTTAAGTAACGGAACAATTTCTGAAACCAATATAGTTTATACATATACTATTAAAGAAAAAGACGAAGGATTAATTACCGCAGTAAGTTTTACCGGAGGAAATATAACTGACATAGCTGGAAATTCCGCTGAGCTAAGTGTACAGACTATAACCGCAGAAAATTCTACGAAAGATGTTTTTGCCGATGGTAAAAACGTAGCACAAGATCCTCCTTCGAATGGAGGTTCGAACGGTGGCTCTTCTGGCGGAACATCGAATGGAGGTTCGAACGGAGGTTCTTCTGGAGGAACATCAAATGGAGGTTCGAACGGTGGTTCTTCTGGCGGAGCATCAAATGGAGGTTCATCAAACGGTAGTGGCAAAACAGAAGACCCTACAACAGCAACAAAGGATTTTCCTAACACAGGTAAATTCTTGTGTGCAACGTCTGCATTAATAATTGCTGTATTTGGCTCAGTTGCATTTATTAGATATAAAAGATTACAAATAAAATAAAAATTGGTTTGCAAAAGCTCGTTTAAGACGAGAATAAACAAAATAAACAACGAATTTGAGAGCAGTTTTTAAAACTGCTCATATTTTTTAGGGTTTTCTTTATCTACTAAAATAAAAATTTACAAATTTAAATTTTTGTGATATATAATATTGTTGTAAAAATAATAAAGGAGTATAATGTATGAATAAGGATGTTGAAAAAATAATGCAAATGCCTAAAGTTGTTTTGCATCTTCATTTAGATGGATCTTTGAGACCTGAAACAGTGTATAAATGGCTAAGAGAACAAGGAAAAGATACAACACTAGAACAAGTAAAAAAAGATTTAATGGTAGATAAAAGTTGCAGAGATTTAAATGAATATTTACAAAAATTTGACCTACCACTTGAAGTATTACAGACAAAAGAAAATATAGAACAAGCTACATACGAGTTATTTGAAGATTTAGCAAAGCAAAATGTAATATATGCAGAAGTAAGGTTCGCTCCAAGTTTGCATACAAAACAAGAATTGGACTATAATGAAATAGTAAAATCGGCTATATCAGGTATGAATATGGCTAAAGAAAAACATAATATAGATGGAAATTTAATACTATGCTGTATGAGAGGTAAAGATAATAGAGCAGAAAATTTAAGAACTGTAGAGATTGCAAAAAAATACTTAAATAAAGGAGTATGTGCCTTAGATTTAGCAGGAGCAGAAGCAATATTCCCTACATCAGATTTTGAAGATATATTTAAAAAGGCAAAAGAGTTAAATATTCCATTTACAATACACGCAGGTGAAGCCAGTGGTGCAGAAAGTATAAAAAAAGCTTTGGAATTTGGAGCAACAAGAATAGGTCACGGAGTAAGATGCTTAGAAGATGATAATTTAGTTAATTATCTAGTACAAAATGAAATACCACTTGAAGTATGCCCAATTAGTAATTTGCAAACAAAAGCAACAGGAGAACCACATCCAATAGAAGAATTATATAAAAGGAAATTAAAAATTACTATTAACCCAGATAATAACACAGTTTCTAATACTGATATTATTGAGGAATATAAATATGTATTAGAAAATACAGGCTTAACAATAGATGATTTAATGCAAATGAATATAAATGCCGTTCGAGGAGCGTTTATAAGCCCTCAAAAAAAAGCTGAATTAATAAGTAAAATATTACAGAGCAAAAAAGAGACTTTACAAAAAGAACAAAAAAGTATTTAATTGTAATTTGTTAATAAAAAATAATAAGGGAGGAAAAAATGAAGACATATAACAAAATTTATGAATCCAAAACATTTAATAATATAAGAGAAGTAATTGATAACTCTGTAGAATTATATGCAGATAACAATGCCTTTATAGTAAAAAAAATGGCGGGAAAAAGTGTAAGATATAGAAACATAACATATAAAGGCTTTAAAGAAGAAAATAATTATTTAGGAACTTCACTTATAAATTTGGGGTTAAAAGATAAAAGAATAGCCATTATATCAAAAAATAGATATGAATGGGCTCTTACATATTTTACTGTAATGTCTGGTGTAGGAATTACTGTTCCACTTGATAATGGACTAAAAGAAGAAGAAATAATATCATCTTTAGTAAGAAGTAAGGCAGATTGTATAGTATTTGAAAAAGAAAAATTAGAAATAGTTAAAAAATGTAAGGAAAACAAAGATGTAAAGATAAAAGAATATATTTGTATGGATAATATTAAAGAAGATGGCATAAAAAATTTAAGTGATATATTAAAAGAGGGTAAAAAATTAGTAGAAAAAGGAAATAAAAATTATATAGATGCGGTGATAGATGACGAAAAAATGGCAACGATAATATTTACATCTGGAACAACATCTGAATCAAAAGCAGTAATGTTATCTAATAAAAATATTGCATCTAATATTACAGATTTAGATTATGTAGAAAAAGCAGATTCTAATGATGTAAATATGGTATTTTTACCATTACACCATACATTTGGCTCAACAGGGCTTTTGTTCTTTTTGTCAAAGGGAGCAACAAATGTATTTTGCGATGGATTAAGACATATACAAAACAATTTAAAAGAATATAAAGTAACGGTATTTGTGGGTGTGCCACTACTATTAGAAACTATGTATAAAAAAATAATGACACAAGTAGAAAAACAAGGAAAAACAAAAATGGTTAAATTTGGGGTAAAATTAAGCAAATTTCTACTTAACTTTGGAATAGATATAAGAAGAAAATTATTCAAAGAAATTATAGACAATTTAGGTGGAAAATTAAGATTTATAGTAAGTGGTGCATCGGCAATAGATAGAAAAGTAGCAGAGGGATTTAATAATTTTGGAATATTAACAGTACAAGGATATGGGCTTACAGAAACATCTCCTGTACTTACAGCAGAAAATGAAAAAACAATAAAATATGGCTCAGTAGGTATTCCACTATATAATGTAGAAGTAAAAATAGATAATCCAGATGAAGAAGGAATAGGAGAATTAATTGCAAAAGGACCAAATATAATGCTTGGATATTATGAAAATGAAAAGGCAACAAATGAAGTGTTAAAAGATGGATGGTTCCATACGGGCGATTTAGGATATATGGACGAAGATGGATTTGTGTTTATAACAGGAAGAAAGAAAAATGTAATTGTATTAAAGAATGGAAAAAATATATTCCCAGAAGAATTAGAAAGTATAATTGCAACACTTCCTTATGTAGCAGAAAATATGGTATATGGAAAAACTAAGGCAAATGACTTATTGTTGTCTGCAAAAGTTGTTTATAACGAAGAATATGTAAAAGAAAAATATCCAGATATATCTAAAGAAGATTTAAAAGAATTAATTTGGAACGATATAAAAGAAATCAATAAAAAATTGCCAGATTATAAGCATATAAAAAATTTGGTAGTAACAAATGAGCCAATGATAAAAACAACTACGGCAAAAATAAAAAGATTTGAGGAAGAAAAAAATTTGTAAATCATTGAAACAAGACATATATAATCATAATCCACAATATAATGCATAAACATATTGTGGGAGGATTATATATGTTTTTTGTATACAATAAAGATAAAATAATATCAGTTGTAATTGCTATGAGCACAGTTTTAATACTATTTTTACTTGCTACAACATTTAGATCCAATTCCATAAATAATACTGTGGAAACATCTGCAAGTACATCAGAATTATTACCAATATATAGTGTAGATACAGAAGAAAATAAAATAGCACTAACTATAAATTGTGCGTGGAATGCGAATGATATTGATTTAATATTAGAAACACTTTCTAATAATCAAGTAAAAGCTACTTTTTTTATGGTGGGAGATTGGGTAAGTAAATTTCCAGATGCAGTAAAAAAGATATATGAAAGTGGAAATGAAATAGCAAATCATTCAGAATCACATACTCATATAAATAATTTGAATTATGAGAAAAATGTAGAAGAAATTACTAAGTGTTCTGATAGAATAAAGGATATAACAGGCAATAACACAACTTTATATAGAGGACCGTATGGAGAATATAATGATACTGTTATAAAATCTGCAAATGATACAAATCATATAATGATACAGTGGTCAATCGATACACTAGATTATAATGGGCTTACGGCAGAACAAATGTGGGAAAGAATAGAACCAAAGCTTGAAAATGGAAGCATTATATTAATGCATAATGGAACTGAAAATACGGCACTTGGCTTAGATATGATTATAAAAAACATAAAAGAAAAAGGATTTGAGCCAGTAACGGTATCAGAGCTTATATATAAAGATAACTATACAATAGATAATAATGGTGTGCAACATAAAAATTAGGATTAAAGGGATATACCCAAAATCCTATTTTTTATTCATAAAATATATGTACAAGCATATATATTATACTATACGAATATACAAAGGAGAGATATATATGTGGCACACAATGCAATTAGGAGAAATATTGAGAAAGTTAAATACTGATTTAAATACAGGCTTAAGAGAGGGACAAGTAGAAAATATAAGAAAAGTGTATGGAAAAAACAAATTAGCAGAAAGTAAAAAAGAAAGTATATTTGTAAAATTTATAAAACAATTTAATGATTTTATGATAATAATATTAATTTTGGCAGCGATTGTGTCAGCTATTATGTCTTACATAGAAGGTACAAGTGATTATTTAGATTCAATAATAATATTATTTATAGTTGTTTTAAATGCTATTATGGGAGTAGCACAAGAAACAAAAGCCGAAAAGTCATTAGAGGCATTGAAAAAAATGTCTGCACCAACTGCAAAGGTAAAAAGAGATGGAGTTATAAAAACAATTCCAAGTACAGATGTAGTTCCCGGTGATTATATAATTATAGAAACTGGTTCATATATTCCTGCTGATGCAAGGCTTGTAAAATCGTATAGCTTGAAAGTTGAAGAGTCAGCTCTTACAGGTGAAACAGTTCCAGTTGCAAAAGATGAAAAGGCAATATTGAAAGAAAATGTACCAATAGGCGATATGGTAAATATGGTATGGGGTGCTACAATAGCCGTATCAGGAAATGGTGAGGCGATTGTAACAGATACAGGTATGAATACCAAAGTAGGAAAAATCGCAAGTTTAATAATAACAGATGAAGCACCTGAAACTCCACTTCAAAAAAAGCTTCGGTGAAGTTCGGCAAAAAATTGGGATTGTGTGCTCTTTTAATATGTTTTTTGATATTTATAATAGGAATATTTAAAAAAATACCTGCAAACGAAATGTTTATAACATCTGTGGGACTTGCTGTTGCGGCAATACCAGAGGGATTACCTGCAATTACAACTATACTATTATCAATAGGTGTAACAAAAATGGCAAAGAAAAATAGTATTATTAGAAAAATGACAGCCGTAGAAACATTGGGAAGTTCATCTGTTATATGTTCTGATAAAACAGGAACACTAACTCAAAATAAAATGAAAGTAATAGATATTGAGGGAGCATATAATAATTTAACAGATAAAGATAGAAATTATCTTTTAAAAATCGCATCACTTTGCACAGATTGCAATATTGTATATAAAAATAAAAAGGCGTATGCTGAAGGAGAGGCAACAGAAGTTGCAATAGTAAATATTGCGTTAGAATATGGAATAAATAAAGATGAAATAAATAGAGAAGAAAAAAGAATAGCTGATATACCATTTGATTCTGAACGAAAATTGATGACGACCATACATAAAGTGGGAAATAAATATAGAGTTATTACCAAGGGGGCACCAGATATTTTAATAAATAGATGTACAAAAATGTATATAAATGGTAAAAGTGAACAGCTATCAAATAGTATCAAATTAAATATATTAGCGAAAAATGAGAATATGGCAAAACAAGCGTTAAGAGTAATTGCAGTAGCATATTGTGATTTGGATGAATTACCAAAGAAAATTGATACAACATTAGAAAATAATTTAACATTTGTAGGATTACTTGGAATGATTGATCCACCTAGAGAACGCGTAAAAGAGGCAGTAAGTACGTGTAATAAGGCAGGAATAAAGACGGTAATGATTACAGGTGATCACATAGTTACAGCAAAAGCAATAGCAAAGGAGTTAGGAATTTTAAAATTAGGTGATATTGCAATTACAGGAGAAGAATTAGATAAAATTCCACAAGACGAATTAGAAAAAAATATAAATAATTATTCTGTATTTGCAAGAGTATCACCCGAACATAAAGTAAGAATAGTAAAAGCATTTCAAAACAAACGGAAATATTGTAGCAATGACAGGGGATCGGAGTAAACGATGCACCTGCACTTAAAATAGCAGATATAGGTGTA
>CAYZMV010000048.1:0-8422 GCA_964479635.1 uncultured Clostridium sp.
TACAGAAATATTACATTTGTATTACAAATTAGCAACAGTATTGACAATGAGAAAAATATACACTACAATAAAAGTGATGTATGTAAGAACAAATCGACATAATGCGCAATGATAAATTGAAAGGGGAAAAACAAATGAATAAAAAAGAATTAAAAAACAATGAAAAATTTAAAGACAAAATTACTTCGAAGAACTGCTCAACTCTAATCTCTAACTACCAACCTCTAACTTCTAACCACCAACCTCTAATCTCTGACCACAAAGCCATCACCCTAATAGCTTTGGTAATCACCGTAATTGTTCCTTATGATAAAATTATTAAGTGCTGTAATATCTAAAGTTTCCTTCCCTTTAAATATAATTAAGATAGGTAAAAACCTGTCTTTTTTTATTTTTCTTAATAATTACAGCATTTTGAGAAGAGGAGTTATATGGAAAATATTTATATAAAAGCAAAAATTAATAAATTTAATAAAAGTACAAAAGAAATACTAGATGTACTAATATCTGATTGCCTTTTAGAAATGGAGTACAGAAATAGAATTAGCAAAGATAAGTTAAAACGAATTAGTCTAGTATATCTTTCTATATTTGGTGAAAAGAATTATTTGGAATATGATGAATTAAAAGTATCAGAGAAAAGTGTAATATTAAAAATCATATCAAAAGGGATTGCTTCAATTTATGTGGATGAAGAGTATATAACAAATGATAATTATAAAGATAAATTAGTAATTATAGATGATATGATTGATTTACTTTGCTACTTAACTGCATTTAATAGAATTACAATAAAACGATTGGTTATAAGAGATATAAAAATATATTTTTATAATGGTTGGAAATGGGATTTTATATAAATTTAAATAAATATGAAAGAGCCACAAAATTAGTTGTGGTGTAGATGAAAGGGGTAAAAATGGGGAAAAATTATAAGAAATATTATTTAACATCAGAAAGTGTAACAGAGGGACATCCTGATAAAGTGTGTGACCTAATTTCTGATAGCATTTTGGATGCTTGTTTAGAGCAAGATAAAGAATCAAGGGTTGCTGTAGAAACTTTTATATCTAATGGACAAGTGATGGTCGCAGGGCAAATAACATCTAATGCAGTTATAGATATAGAAAAAATAGTAAGACAAAGATTAAAATATGTAGGATATGACAATGCAAAATACAATATGGATTACAGAACTTGCAAAATTGATATTAATATTACAAAACAGAGTAGAGATATAGCAATGGGAGTTGATACAGGAGGTGCTGGAGATCAGGGGATTATGTTTGGATATGCTTGTGATGAAACTGATAGTTTTATGCCATATGCAATTGATGTAGCACATAAATTAGCTCAAAGGTTAAGTGAGGTAAGAAAAAAAGGAATAATACCATATATAAAATCAGATGGTAAGGTACAGGTAACAGTAGAATACTTAAACGATGTACCATTTAGAATTGACACAATTCTTGTTTCTATTCAACATAATGAAAATACTAATATGGATACTTTAGAAAATGATATTATAGAGAAAGTAATTAAAAAAACAGTAGATGATAATATGGTTGATTTTGAAACAAAATTCTTAATAAATCCTACAGGAAGATTTGTAGTAGGTGGAGCAGTAGCCGATACAGGACTTACAGGTAGAAAAATAATAGTAGATACATATGGTGGATATGCACATCATGGTGGTGGAGCATTTTCAGGAAAAGATGGTACAAAGGTTGACAGGTCTGCATCATATATGTTAAGACACATAGCAAAGAATTTAGTTATTAATGGATTGGCTAGAAAGTGTGAACTACAAGTAGCTTATGGAATAGGATTAGAAGAACCATTATCACTTTATATTAATTGCTTTGGAACTAATATAATACCAGAAATACAAATAAAAAAGATTATTCAAGAAAACTTTGATTTGACACCTAATGGAATAATAGAATATTTAGATTTAAAGAAACCAATTTTTTCAAAAACAACAAATTATGGACATTTTGGTAGAGAAGGATTTACTTGGGAGAAAGTTAAGCAAATATAAAATAAGACTTGTGAAAAGTATATTGCAGAGTTACAATGCAATACAACTTTTTATATAGTCTTTTTTTAGTGGAAGGAGAATTATATAAAATTTAAGTTCATTTTTAACATTAGCATTACATTGTGCTGTAATTTTAGGAAAGGAAAGTGATGAATATTGGGAGGAAGAGCAGATTACGAAGAAAGAAAAGAAAGAAGAATGGAAAGATATAATGAACTTTCAAAAAAAGCAAAAGAAAGGTCACAAGAATATAGTAATTCAAATGCAAATAGAATTTTAGAAATGACACCCGGACAACCTATAATTATTGGACATCATTCAGAAAAAGCACATAGGCGATTAATTGAAAAAGCACATAATGATATTAGAAAATCAATAGAGTATGATTATAAAAGTGACTACTATGCAAACAGAGCAGAGTCGGCAAGAAATAGTAAAGTAATATATAATGATGATCCAAATGCAATTAGCAAATTAAAAGAAAAATTAGAAAGATTAGAAAACGAAAGAAATAGTATAAAAGCAAGAGAACATAATACTTGGGAACTTACTAATATTGGAGCAAATATAAGAGAAACAAAATTAAGAATAAAAAGACTAAAAGAACAAGAAACATTAGTATTTCCTGATATAGAGTTCAAAGGTGGGAAAGCTATTCACAATAAAGAAATCAATAGAATTCAATTATTGTTTGATGATAAGCCAAGTGAAGACATTAGAAATGAATTAAAGCATAATGGTTTTCATTGGTCACGAAGAGAAGGAGTATGGCAAAGAGAATTTAATAAAAGAACAATATATGTAACAAATGCCTTAATTAAAGATGTGTTCAATAAAGAGAATACAAATCAAGAAGAGGAGGAAGAAGAATTTGACTAGGATGCAATTATTTAAAGAAATGTATGAGTTATGTATGAGTTATCTTGTCACAATTTACTTTGTTACTCTCAAAATTATCTAATGAATAAGCCAAAAACAGAATATGTCAAACAAAGGTAAAACCAAAGTGTGCATTGATTGGTAAAGATGGAAATATATTTAATCTTATGGGAATAGCATCGAGAACTTTAAGAAAAAACAATATGGAAAAAGAGGCAAAAGAAATGATTGTTAAAATTGAAGAATCTAAAAGCTATGAAGAAACATTAAATATTATAGGAGAGTATGTTGAGATTACTGATGAAGTAGGTCTTGAAGAAGATGAGGAATTTGAATAGGTGGTGAGAATAAAATGAGAAAAATAACAATAGCAGATATAAGAGAGAGTTTATATGATGCAAATTTAGATACAGAATATAGAGAATCACTAGCAAACTTTTTAATTGATAATAAATATTTAAGTGATTCACCTTTGAGATTATATATGGGAACAGAAAAACAAAGAAAAGAATTAGAAAAAGTTGATAAAACACCATTAAAACCTGACCAGATAAGAGACATAATGAATTATATAGACAATGATATGAAAGGTGATTATCAATATGATAAATTTAAAGATATAGCAGAAGAATATTTTTCTATTGAAAGACAAAAGAAACAAGAAGAGGAAGAAGAAATTGAATAAAACTGCAAAAAATAGAGATGTCACTTTGACTGCTCCATTTTTTAAGAGCACCCTGCTAAAAGCCACGCTTTTAGGCTGTTTTTGGGCGATGCGAAGTCGCCTTCTTCCTGCAAAAATTGCTATGGCAATTTTTGATTCATAGAAAGTAGAAACGGGGAGGCTAGAACTTGAAAAATAAAAATGAAGAAGAATTGATAAAATTAACAGTTAGAGTTCCAAAATTCAAGAGAGATATGATGGTAAAGATAGTTGAAAAAAGTTCGTATAATACACTTTCAGAATTAGTTCGAGCAGGAATAGATAAGGAATTAAATTTACAAATATATAAGGACAATTTGGATTTTATAATTAAAGAATTAGATAGGATAATTGATGCAAAGTTAAATCCATTTATAAAATCGCAGAGAAAGATAAATGTAAAAAACTTAAGAACAAACGCAATAAATACATATCTTGTGGGAGAGGTATTTGAAAAAATACTTGGGGATGATATGCATAAAGATTTCTTGAAAATACTATCAGAAGCAAGAAAGAAAGCTAATTATTTTGTCAATAAAGATACATCAGAAATGCAAGAAAAGGATTTGTATGATTTTTATTATATAGGAGATCCATATAGAAATGAGTAAACTTATTTTTAAATTTGAAACACTTAATCCTAAATTTAGAACGACATTTTTTAAGCATAAAAGCTATACTAATTATCTTGCTAATAGTGAATATGCTATAAAAAATGAAAATACAACTCACGGATTGTTTGGAAAAGTAGAACAATTTCCTGATATAAGAAATATGAAATCAGTTGATAAAGTATCACAGCATATAACTAAATTAGCAGAAAGAAAAATTCCTATATATAGAGGTTTAATATCATTAAATGAATATGATGCTTGTAGACTAGGATATTTAGAACAAAAAAAATGGCAAGAACTTTTAGAAAGTAAATTGCCAAGTATAGCAAAAAAAATAAATGTAAAATATGAAGATTTACAATATGTTGGAGCAGTTCATTTAGAAAAAGGACATCCACATTTCCAATTTATGATTTGGAGTAAGGCAAGAGAAAAAAGTAATTACTATATAAAATATCAGTTAAAGGATAAATTGAGAATTGAGTTTACAAACGAAGTTTTTAAAGAAGATTTATTGCCTATATATTATGAGAAAGACTTGGCAAAGAAAAATATAATTGCAGAAAATCAAATTATAAGTAAACTAAAACAAGTGAGTCAAAATCATAATTTTATCAATAGTATTATGAAATATGAAAGAGATTTTAAACAGAATAAAATTATGAAACAGGTATTTAAAGATAAAGATTTAAAAAGGATTGTAGATTTGATTCTTGATTTAAAGCAAGATTTACAAAAAACTGAAGGAAGTATAAAATATCAATATTTAAAGAAATACCCTAATATTATTGAAAAGTTAGATAATATTTCAAATAAAATAATTGCAACATCTTATGAATGTAGAGTACAAATAGATAGCTATATTAAAGCAAAGCAAAAAATATTGGAATTTAAGTATAGTGACGAAAGTAAATTAGATTTTCAAAAAAGAAAAGTACAACAAGAGACAAAGCAAGAAGTTTTGAAATTAATAGGAAATAAAGTTTTAGATTTTGAAAGAGAATTGTTAAATGCCAATGAAAATTATACAAGTAGTAGATATATAAATGATACGAGAAATCATATAAATGAAATATATAATTTTCTTTGTACTTTATCTAATAGTGAAGAAAATAAACATAAAATGATAGAATTAAAATACAAAAAGCAACTATCAAAACAGGCTAAAAAAGAAAAGGTAATGGAAAAAAGAAATAGTTCATCTTGGAATTGGGAAGATGAAATATAGGGAGATAATATTTTTTGTAAATTTCTTGCAAAATATTGAAAGTAATATAAAATAATGGTAAAATCAAAAAAGATGAATAAGTAATAAACAAGGCATAAAAAATAATAGATGATATAAGAGAAGAGAAAATAAAAACAATGAAAATGGAATTTATATTTGATAAAGAAAAATTAAATAAGTTCGGATATAAAGAAGAACAATGTTTAAATGCTATTAGAAAACATTTTAATAGCTATAAAAGTGAAACAATTAAAGAAATAGAAAAAGGTATTTTTGGAGGGCAGAAGAAGATTGGGATGCATTTGCATCAGCTTCAAGATTTCCATACACAAGTTGGTTTTTAAAGGTAATTAAAGAGTGGTATTGGTATATTGATGAAGAAGATGGACTTGGAGAGCAAAAAGAGAATTGCCTTGAATCATATTATAGAATAAATGCATAAAATGGAGATTTAAGATGAGAAAAACATTAAATTTTGATATTGATACAAAAAAATTAGAATTTTGAATTCTATAATAAGAGAGGTAAAAATAAACAGGAAAATTTTATTAATAATAGCTTTAATATTAAGTGTAGGAATAACAGCATATTTTACAGTTAGCATACACTTTATATTAAGTAAAAATTTTAATAGCTTATTACAAATAAATATTCATTCAATAGTAAAAACGATAATAGAAAATAAACAGGTACTATTAATGTTCATTATAATTGAACTGATAGTAGCAACTTTTTTATTATTTTTTACAAAAAATAAAAAGAACATTTATTATAGTGAGCAAATAGAATTAACACCAAAGATAAAAGTTCCAAAGCCAGTAGGTCAAGGACAATATGGGACGTCTTGGTGGTTAGATAAAAAGAATTATAATAGTGTATTTGGCTGTAATATAATAGATAAAAATAAAGAATATAATACACAATGTTTTGAATCAGGTGGGGCAGTTGTAAATATAGAAAAGAATAATAATATAGAGAAATATTATTACATAAAGGATAATACTCATTTATTATTGGTAGGAAGTTCTGGAAGTGGAAAAAGCAGGTCAGTTATAATTCCTACAATTACTATGTTAGGACTTGCTCGGTGAAAATATGTTTATTTCTGATGTAAAGGGAGAGTTATATTTATATACAGCAGAAAAATTAAAACAATTAGGATATGATGTTATTGCAATTGATTTTATAAATTTTTTAAAAAGTAACTGGTATAACTATTTGGATATTATTATAAATGCAGTTGAAGATGATGATATACCACTTGCAGAAAGTTTAGTTAGTGATATGGTAAGTATTATTGTGGAAAAAAATGAAAAAACAGAGCCAATATGGAAGAACGGAGAAATAAGTATAATAAAAACAGCAATTATGGCAGTAGTACTTGAAAACAAAGGAAGAAGAGAATATCAAACATTACCAAATGCATATTATTTTGTAGCAGAGATGTTTAAACCAGATGAAACAGGGAAGATGCCAATAGATGAATATATGAAGGGTAAAAAGGCAAACGATCCTATAAAAAAATTTTTTGCAATAGCAGGAACAGCACCAAGTAAAACTCGAGGAAGTTTTGTGGCATCAGCTCTTTCAACATTACAAATTTTTATAGATGAATATGTTGCTAATAATATTCAATCATCTGATTTTGATTTAAGGGAATTTGCAAGGAAAAAAACAGTCATATACATATTACTTCCAGATGATAGAGTAACTTATCACAAACTTGGAAGTCTACTTATACAACAAATTTATACGAGTTTAGTTGATACAAGCCGTAAGGATGGTGGAGAACTAAAAATAAGAATGAATTTTATACTTGATGAATTTGCAAATTTTACAAAAATAGAATCATTTGAAAATATGCTAACAGTTTCAAGAGGAAGGAATATAAGATTTCTTATATGCATTCAAAGTATTTCACAACTTGATGAAAAGTATGGAAAAGAAGGAGCACAAAACACTATGGATAACTGTTCGCTTATGTATCTTAAAACTCGGTAATGTTGAGACAGCAAGTAAGATTTCGGACAGACTTGGGACTTATACAGCACAAAGTTATGGGGAGAGTAGTAATTCAAATAGTAGATATGATAAATCAAGCAGTAGTATGAATCTTATTTCTAGAAAAATGCTTACGCCAGATGAAGTGTTGATGTTTGAAAATCCATATGCATTGGTTATGATGGCAGGACATTCTCCTGCTATTACTAATATTCCCGATATTTCACAAACATATTTTAATGATTTGCTGGGTATGGGTACAGAAGAAGAAAATCAAAAATTAAGAATACAAAGAGAAAATAGCAGGACAATAAAACAAATGAAACCCATCAAAATATGGGATGTTTGGAAGAAAACAAATGTAGAAGAAAACCAACTAGAAATTATTCAGAATAATTTCAGAAGAAGAATGAAATGAGAAGAATGAAAAAAATATTAAAAATTATGGGGAAAGTATTATTTATCGTAATACTTTTATTTATTGCATTAATGACTAAAAGTTCTTTTGGATTAGAGTCAACTACATTAGTTACAGGGACAGAAAATCTTGTAAATAGTATCATTAGTTGGCTGACAGGTATAGGAATAACAATATGTGGAGGTTATTTTATTTATTATGTATATTGCTTAAAAACAAATGATGAAGGAGAAAGAAGAAGAAATATTCAAAATATAAAAACTACTTTAATTGCAATGGTACTTATAACTTGTGGTTTAGCAGTAATTGATGCAATATTGAGCTTTTATAAATAAATTTAGAAAAAAACACTACAAAACAAAAAATATATGTTATAATAAAATATATCTAATATCAGAAAGGAAGTGAAATTAATGAATAATATACCAGAAAACATAAACAAGATTATTGAAGAATTTATAATCGGAGTAAATAAAATTTTAAATAAAAGAGTAAAAAAGATTATACTATATGGATCATATGCAAGAGGAGATTTTAA
>CAYZMV010000049.1:0-7835 GCA_964479635.1 uncultured Clostridium sp.
AGTTAATAGAAAATAGAATTAATACATTAATATACGTATGAATTCATATAACAAAACGGCCTGTGGTCGTTTTGTTTCTATATATACAAAAACACATAGGCAATTTATGTAATAATATGTCGAAATTTGACATACGAAAAAGCTTTACAAATTAGAAATTAAGTAATAAAATAAAAATGTTCTAAATTGCTAATCTTGCAATTTACAATAGTATTTAATTCTTTAAAGTTTTAATCTGTTTAAAACCCAGAATTATAAAATTTAATACTAAGAGGTGATGCCTATCTGATTAATTATACAACAAGAAATATATTTATAATTTCTTTTATAATATCATTGTTTGTTTTTTTGATATTTGATTTTTCGATTAATAAAATAGTTAATATATATGAAAACATAAAAGTTTATTTTATAGAAAAAGATCATAATAAAAATGAGGAAATTATAGAATATAGTGAGTCAAAAGAAATGTCAAAAGGAACAAAGGAAGAGTTTCAAGAAGATATATGGCAAGTTGAAATTCCAAAAATAAATTTAGTTGCTCCAATATCAGAAGGAACGAGCCAAGAAGTTATGTTAGAATTTGTAGGACATTTTGAAGATACTTCTAAATGGCAAGGTAATGTTGGCTTAGCTGCTCATAATAGGGGATATCCAATCAATTATTTTTCAAAAGTCAAAGATTTAATAGAAGGAGATGAAATAATTTATAAAACTAAATATGGAATAAGAACCTACAGAGTAGAAGTAGTTACCATTATAGAAGATACAGATTGGTCATATTTGCAAGAAACACAAGAGAATAAGATAACGTTAATAACGTGCGTAGAAGATAAACCAAATTTAAGGTTATGTGTACAAGGAATAGAAATAAAGGAGGAATAATTTTGAAGAAAAAAATATCAATAATAATAAGTTTAATAATATTACTAATAACTTTAGTGCCAATTAAGAGTAATGCTGTAGTACCTATAGATACTGCAAAAATATATTCAAAAAAAATAACAGAAGGATTATTAATGAAAAATGGAATAAAAATTCATACATATATTGCAGTTTATAATGTAGAAGGAAAGGAATATCCCGCATATTGTATGAATAGGGAATTGCCAGGAGTAGAGGTAAAAGAACAAACAGTTAATATAACAGATTTAGTAAGTAATGTAATGGTATGGAGAGTACTAATAAATGGATATCCATATAAAAGCATTTCTGAATTAGGATGTGAGTCAGAAGATGAAGCATATTTGGCAACAAAACAAGCTGTGTATTGCGTTTTGGAAGGTACAGATATTAATAAATATTCAGCAGTAGATAGTGATGCAGGTAGAAGAACTTTATCTGCGTTGAAAAAAATATTATCAGATGCCCAAAGTTCAACAGAAACAAAAGTATCATCTGAACTTAAAATAAATCAACCAAATAGTTTATGGCAAATAGATGAGTTAAATAACAAATATGTTTCACAAACTTTTACTGTAAGTGCAAGTGCAGGTTTTGATAAATATACAGTAAAGGTGGATGGATTAGATATTGAAGGAGCTAAAATAACTGATAAAAATAATAGTGAAAAAAATGAATTTAGTTCAAATGAAGAATTTAAAATATTAATACCAGTAACAAATATTATAAAAGATGGTGAATTTACAATTAATGTATCAGGTAAAGTGGCAACAAAACCAGTTTTATATGGGGAAGCAACAGATAATGGAATGCAAAATTATGCTATGACAGGGTATACTTATGAAGATGGAACAGGAGAAAGAAAGGTGTATTATACTAAAAATGAAACAAAAATAGTAATCGTCAAAAAAGATGCCACAGGTGAAAATGTATTACAAGGAGTTGAGTTTGAATTATTAGATGAAAATAAAAATGTGTTATATACAGGCCTTACTACAAATGAAAATGGGCAAATAGAAATAGATAATCTATTACCTGGTATTTATTATATTAGAGAAACTAGAACAAAGGAGGGTTATGAAATTTATGATAAGCTTATTAAAGTGGAATTAGATCTTAATGAAACAGTTACAGTTAATGTAATTAATTCTGAAAAAGAACCGAATATTGAAATTGAAAATAAAGAAACAGAAACCACAGTAAAAAACAGTAAAAGTCAAGTACAAGTAAAACTTCCAAAAACAGGAATGTAATCGGTCATTCTCCTTGACATTTAGTTATATACAATATATAATATTTTATACTGTATTAAATGAAAAGAAGGGAAGAGTGAAATAAATAGATGGTACAACTGATAGTATTGGCTATATTAATTCTTATAAATGCATTTTTTGCGGCAACAGAAATTGCATTTATTTCAATAAATGATGCAAAAATTGAAAAGCAAGCAAAAGAGGGGAACAAAAAGGCAAAACAAATAAAAAAAATGCTAAAAGAACCAAGTGGATTTTTAGCAACAATACAAATAGGTATTACACTTGCAGGATTTTTATCTAGTGCATTTGCAGCAGATGCATTTGCAGATGATTTAGCACCTGTTTTACAAAATTTGATACCATTGGGTCTACCAGTTTGGAGAAATATATCAATAGTTATAATTACATTAATACTTTCATATTTTTCTCTTGTATTTGGTGAATTAGTACCAAAAAGAATAGGAATGCACAATGCAGAAGGAATAGCTTATGGCACAGTAGGAATAATTAGAGCAATGTCTATTATTACGGCTCCGTTTGTAAAATTACTTACAGCATCTACAAATGGAATTTCAAAATTATTTGGAATAGGTGAAACTGACGAAGAAACCGTTACAGAAGAAGAAATAAGAATGATGGTAGATGTTGGACAAGAAAAAGGTTCAATAGATGAAGAAGAAAAAGAGCTTATCAATAATGTATTTGAATTTAATGATAAAGTAGTTTCTGAAATTATGATACATAGAAAAGATATTTATGCAGTAGATATTAATTCTGATATAAACGATATTTTAAAAGATTTAGTCGAATACAAATATAGTAGAATACCAGTATATGAAGATAATATTGATAATATTGTTGGATTATTATTTATAAAAGATTTAATTGCAAATTTTAATAAAAACGAAAAAGTAAAAATAGCGAATTTGTTAAGGGAAGCATATTTTGTATCTGAAAATAAACAAATAAATGAATTGTTTAGAGATTTACAAAAAAACAAACATCAAATTGCTATTGTATTAGACGAATATGGTGGAACAGCAGGATTGGTTACAATGGAAGATATAATAGAAGAATTAGTAGGAAATATATTTGATGAATATGATGAAGAAGAAAAGGACTATGAAAAAATAGATGATAATACTTATATGATAAGTGGTGGTGTATCTATTCACGAATTGAAAAAAATATTAAATGTACAAATTCCAGAAGGTGAGTATGATACATTATCGGGATATTTAATAGAGCAATTAGGTAGAATACCGTCAGACAATGAAAAGCCAGTAATTGAAACAGACAGGGTAACATATAAAATAGAAGAATATGAAGATAAAAGAATATTGTGGGTAAAGGCTTGTAGAAACAATATAGAAGAAGACGAAACTGATGAAGAAGACAATGAAAATGATGATGAAGAAAAAGAAAAAAAGGATTAGTAAAGGCGGACCAAAATAGTCCGCCTAAATATATGAATTGGGGAGATTATATGTACGAAGAATTTGGAATAAAAAAAGATATTATAGAATTGTCAAAAAAAATAGAAAATGATATAAAGCCAATATTTGATAATATGCAAAAAGTAACAGAATATAATAGCTTAAAAGTATTAATGGCATTTCAAAAATATAATTTGTCAGAAATGCATTTTAACGGAACAACAGGATACGGATATGGAGATATTGGAAGAGATGTTATAGAAAAAATATTTGCAGATATTTTTAAAAGTGAGGATGCATTAGTTAGAACTCAATTTATATCTGGAACACACGCACTTTCTACAGCTTTATTCGGAATATTAAGACCAGGGGATACTTTAATTAGCATTTCAGGGAAACCGTATGATACTTTAGACGAAGTAATTGGAATAAAAGATAATAATAGTTCTTTAATAAACTATGGTGTAAATTATGAGCAGATTGAACTTCAAAATAACGATTTTGATTATAAAAAAATAGAACAAAGACTAAAAGAAGGTAATGTAAAATTAATTGAAATACAACGTTCTCGAGGATATTCATTAAGAAAGACTATTAATTTAGAAAAAGTAGAAAAAGTAATAAAACTAATAAAAAGTATAAATAAAAATACAGTTGTTATGATAGATAACTGTTACTGTGAATTTGTAGGAGAAAAAGAACCCATAGAAATAGGTGCAGATATTGCTGTAGGGTCGTTAATTAAAAATTTAGGTGGGGGAATTGCCCCAAATGGAGCATATATAGTAGGAAGAAAAGATTTGATAGAATTGTGTGCTGAAAGATTAACAGCACCGGGACTTGGAAAGGAAGTAGGTCCGAGTTTAGGAATAAATAAACAAATATTACAAGGACTATTTTTTGCACCACAAGTTGTTTTAAGTAGTATAAAAACAGCCATTTTTGCAAGTAAAATGCTAGAAGAATTGGGGTATAAAGTAGAACCAAAATATAATGATATAAGATCAGATATTGTTCAAACGATAGAATTTGGAGATAAAGAAAAGCTAATTAAATTTTGTCAGGGTATACAATCAGCATCTCCAATAGATTCATCATCTGTTCCAGAACCTTGGGATATGCCGGGATATACAGATCAAGTTATAATGGCCTCTGGTAGTTTTACGCAAGGTTCATCGATTGAGTTATCTTGTGATGGTCCAATAAGAAAACCATATATTGCATTTTTGCAAGGTGGACTTACTTATGAATATGGCAAAATTCGGAGTTATGAAAGCAATATCAATGCTTTAGACTCTAAAAACAGTCTTTACTGCAGGAGGAGGCTAAATGGAAAAATTGAAAACAATTAGTAATAACTCAATGGCAGAAATAACAGTAAAAAAGTCAAGATTTATAGCAAATGTTTTTTATGTAGAAACACTTGAAGAAGCGGATAAATATATAAAAGATATTAAAAAAAAGTATTATGATGCTAAACACAATGTATTTGCGTATTCAATAAAAACTTTAGACGGCGGTTCTAATATAAAATATAACGATGATGGAGAACCACAAGGCACAGCGGGAGCTCCAATTTTAAAATTGCTTTTAGAACAAGAACTTTCAAATGTTTTGGTTGTGGTTACTAGATATTTTGGAGGAATACTGCTTGGAACAGGTGGATTATTGAGGGCATATATGGATAGTACTCTAAAAGCTTTAAATCAAGTAGACTATGTAGAAAAAATTATAGGATATAAAGTAAAATTACATATTGAATATGATGATTTAGATCAATTAAAATATTATGCTAATAAAAGTAATATAAAGATAGTTAATATAGAATATATGGAACATATAGCAGTAAGTGTAGAAATAGAAAAAGAAAAACTAGAAGAAATTACAAATATTAACAGTAAAAAAACTTTTAAAATTTTAAAATACGATATTTTAGAAGAAAAATATATTGACAAATAGCCTCTTTCGAGAAAAATTAGAAAAAATTTCCAAAAAACTATTGCAATATTTTGTAAATAATATTATAATTCAAAATGTAAAATTTTTACAAATATATTTTTTAGGGGGAATAAACTTGAAAGAGAAAATTACAGTTTTAATTGCAGATGATAATCCTGATTTTGCAATGACATTAGTTAGTTATTTGGAAAAAGAAGAAGATATGGAGGTTATAGGTATCGCAAAAGATGGTAAAGAAGCGTGTGATATGATAATAAACACAGAACAAGATAATGTATTATTAGATGTTATAATGCCTTATATATATGGCCTTGGAGTATTAGAAAAAATAAATGCAACTAATATGAATAAAAAGCCACTATGTATAATGTTATCAGCGGTTGGACAAGCTAAAATTACTCAACAAGCGATTAATTTAGGTGCTGAATATTATGTTGTAAAACCTTTTGATATTGATTTACTAATAAAAAGAATAAGAGATATAAAATATTTCAGACCACAATCTGTACAAAATACGGTGATAAATAGAGAAATAAAAGCACCATATATAGAAATTTCGGATGTAAATAAAAAAGATGAAGAAAATCTAGAAGCATTAGTAACAAATGTTATCCACGAATTAGGAGTTCCAGCACATATAAAAGGATACCAATATCTAAGAGAAGCTATAATTATGGTAGTAGAAGATATTGATGTAATCAATCAAATTACTAAGAGTCTATATCCACAAATTGCAAAAAAGTTTTCTACAACACCAAGTAGAGTTGAACGTGCAATTAGGCATGCAATAGAAGTAGCTTGGTCAAGGGGAGAACAGTCATCAGTAGAAAGAATATTTGGCTACACAATTTCAGCAGCAAAAGGAAAACCTACTAACTCAGAATTTATTGCAATGATAGCTGACAAGCTAAGACTAGAACTAAAAACAGCATAACTGAGTAGACTGCTAAGGAAATTATGAATGATTATATGAAAAACTTTCAATATTTATAGTGTATAATTAAATGTTGAAGGTTTTTTAAAATGTAACAAAAACAACCGAAAAACATACTAATAAAGTATTGACAAAAAGTTTAGGCAATGATAGAATATTATGCGTTAGTGTTTAAAAGAAATTAGCACTTTTAAGATATAAAAATAGGAGGTGAAATCACAGTGCCAACAATTAATCAATTAGTTAGAAAAGGAAGAAAAACTACAACATCAAAAGCAAAAGCTCCTGCTCTTTTAAAAGGATTCAATGCAAAATTAAATAGACAAACGAATAGTAGATCACCACAAAAAAGAGGAGTTTGTACAGTAGTTAAAACAGTAACACCTAAGAAACCAAACTCTGCTTTAAGAAAAGTAGCCAGAGTTAGACTTTCTAATGGATATGAAGTAACATCATATATTCCAGGAATAGGTCATAATTTACAAGAACATAGTGTTGTATTAATCAGAGGTGGAAGGGTAAAGGATATCCCGGGTGTTAGATACCACATCATAAGAGGTACATTAGATACAGCTGGCGATAAAGATAGAATGCAGGATAGGTCAAAATATGGAGCAAAGCGTCCTAAAAATTAAAAATCCATAAAAAGTTACGTTTAACTGGAATTTTAATTAAGAATAATTTTAATAGTGCTAATAAAGAGATATAAATTTATGAGTACTATACGGAAAGGGAGTAACCTTTCAGAGTAACTTAAATACTTATTTAAGTATTATAACAAAATCAAGAGGTAATAAGAAAACAAGAATTTAATCTAAATTCTTAACCCTCTAGTAAAGGAGTGAAGAATAGTGCCAAGAAGAGGATATATAACAAAAAGAGAAGTTTTACCAGATCCAATATATAATAGTAAAGTTGTAACAAAATTGATAAATAATATTATGTTAGATGGTAAAAAGACAGTTGCTCAAAAAATTGTATATGATGCATTTGATATTATAAAAGAAAAAGAAGGTAAAGATGCATTAGAAGTTTTTGAAGCAGCATTAAATAATGTAATGCCAGTTCTTGAAGTTAAAGCAAGAAGAGTTGGTGGAGCTACATATCAAGTTCCAATAGAAATAAGAGCAGAAAGAAGACAAACTTTAGGATTAAGATGGCTTGTAAACTATGCTAGAAATAGACACGAAAAAACTATGGCTGAAAAGTTAGCAAACGAGATAATAGATGCTACAAACAGCACAGGTGGATCATTCAAGAAGAAAGAAGAAATGCATAGAATGGCAGAAGCTAATAAGGCTTTCGCACATTATAAATGGTAAAATTTTTATGAAAAACGTCGTATTG
>CAYZMV010000049.1:7845-8234 GCA_964479635.1 uncultured Clostridium sp.
GTCTTAAAAATTTTTATTTGTTTTCCTAGCACTACTCGTTTTTGATAAAAATTTATATGACAAATAAATATAAATATAAGGATGGCTTTTAGCCTTCCGCGAATGATAAATATAAAAATTAGGAGGAGAAAAAATGGCAGGTAGAGCATTTCCATTAGAAAAAACAAGAAATATAGGAATTATGGCTCACATTGATGCAGGGAAAACTACAACAACTGAAAGAATTCTTTTCTATACAGGAAGAACTCATAAAATAGGAGAGGTTCACGAAGGTGAAGCTACTATGGACTGGATGGAACAAGAGCAAGAAAGAGGTATAACAATCACTTCAGCTGCAACAACTTGTTTCTGGAAAAATAATAGAATAAACATTATTGATACACCAGGTC
>CAYZMV010000050.1:0-8013 GCA_964479635.1 uncultured Clostridium sp.
TAAAAATAGTTTAAGTGTGATATTGATATTAGTTCATATAAATTTCTTAAACCTTCGTAATTTTTTACGAGTATTATTGCGTGATATGATGGAAGTGTTTTATATAGTTCCTTTTTTTCTTCTTTTTTCTTTCCTCTTTTTTTAGGCTCGTCCTGATTTACTTTTTCAAGCATTTTTATAAACACTTGCACTAATGTTTTAACATCGTCTAAGGCTCTGTGTGCATTCTCTACTTTTACTCCTAATTTTTCTGCCAATATTCCTAACTTATGTTTTTTAAATTCTGGATATAGCTGTCTTGATAATTTTAAAGTATCTATATATTCATTATCCATTTTTAACCCTAAATTTTCTGCATTGTACTTTAAAAATCCTACATCAAAATCTGCATTGTGTGCGACTAATTTCAAGTTACCTATAAACTCTAAAAATTTGGGCATCACTTTATCAATAGTTTCTGCGTCTTTTACCATCTCGTCTGTTATATGAGTTATTTCAACTATTTTTTGTGGTATTGGTACTTCTGGATTTACAAAACTCTCAAATGTATCTATAATTTCTCCATTTTTTACCTTAACCGCACCAATTTCTGTTATCTTTTCTGTTCTAAATGAAAGCCCTGTTGTTTCTATATCTAAAACTATATATTCTTCGTCCATTCCATTTGATAAATCAATGGCATTATCGTCGGGAACTAAGTATGCTTCAACCCCATATATGACCTTTATTCCAAGTTCATCTGAAATCTTTTTTGCTTCTGGAAAACTTTGAACAACGCCGTGATCTGTAATTGCTATTGCTTTCATTCCCCAAGAATGTGCCCTTTTTATTAAATCCGTTGCAGATGTTATACCATCCATTTGGCTCATTTGAGTATGAAGGTGTAATTCTACTCTTTTTTCTTTTGCTAAATCCATTCTTTTTATTTCTTCAACATTTGGCATTTCTATAATGATATTTGCTATTATTCCTAATTCTCTTGCAAAATTATCATATTGGACGTTTCCAACTATTTTTAACCTTTTAGCGTCTTTTAACCTTTCCATTACTTTATCTGCTTTTTCATTTGCTATGAATGATTTACAAGTAATAGTGCTTGTACCATCATAAATATTAAACATAGCAAGAGTTTTTTCATTCTTGAGTTCTCTTGAATCTACGCTAATAACTTTTCCTTCTATTGCAACTCTGCCATAATCTTGAGTTAAATCTGATATTTTAACTATTTTTTCTTTTATTTTGTCTGTTCTTCCAAATATTAATGGATTTTTTGTTTGCTTTGTATTTGCAGATTCCTCTCTCTCTTTCTTTTGATTTTCCATTTGAGAAGTTGTTTCATTTTTTATATTCATTTTATGCATTAAGTCTTTATATGCATTTTTTTCTATATCTTCCAAAAATTTTGATTGTTTTTTTAATACATCTTCTGTAATATTTTCTTTAAATGTTATCTTAACTGTTAATCCATATACGTTTTCTATTATTTTTTCCAATTCTTTATCAATTTTATAGGAATGTAAAAACTCTGCATTTTTTGTGTTTATGTTTACTATAACTTCATTATTTTGAACCTCAACACTACTTTTGTCTAATATAGCTTTTGTCAAAGGAAATTTCTTTGAAACATATCTTACAATATTTTCCCAGTCATTTTTTAACGAACTCAATAAAATGGGTTTATTACCTTTTGTTGAGTTTGTTATATTTAATGCTATTTGTTGTATTTGGAATTTTTGTTTTAGATATTCTTCAAAGCTTTCATATTCTTGCAAGGTTATTTGCTTTTCTGTTATTAAATTTATCTCTAATTTATTGCTTTTTTTATATAAATTTATGTTTTCAACTTTCGCATCTAGTATACTATTTTTTTCTTCGTAATCTTTAAATGCGTCCTTTACTGTATTTAGCATCTATTTTCATCCCTTCTATTATGTTACTAAAATATTCTTAGTATATCGTTATATGTTACATATATAGCCAACCCTATAATTAAACAAAATCCTATCATTTGTATTGCCATCTCTGTATTTTCTTTCATCGGTTTTCTTCTTATTGCTTCTATTAGTAATAAAACTATTTTACCGCCATCAAGTGGTGGAAATGGAAGTAAATTAGTTACTCCTAATGATAATGATATAAGGGCTAAAATATATATAAATTCAACTATGCTTTGTGTTTGAGATACTACTTCGGATATTCCAACTGGTCCCATAAGCTGATCTGCACCAACTTTTCCAGTAAACATCATCTTTAAATTATCTACTATTGATAAAGAAAATTCGACTGTATCCCAAAATCCATAATATATGTTGTTTGCAAAATTTTTTTCTGCTAATTTGAACGTTACTCCTATTATATATGTTTTTTGAATTATTGGTTTTATATGAAATGTTTTTATTTCGCCATCTCTGTCAACCTCTAGCGATATTTCATCGGTTTTACTCTCTGAAATTAAATTTACTATTTTATATGGGTCGCTCTCGGTATTTTCTCCATTTATGCTTAATATTTTATCTCCTTCTTTAAGTCCTACTTCTTCAGCTGGTGAGCCTTGATAAATACTTTTTATCTCTCCCGACAAATCGTCATCTTGTGCACCTAAATATATACCTATTGTTCTTGTTTCTTCTACACTTGGAACAAGTTTTATATCTTTTATTTCATTATTTCTTTTAACTGTAAGTGTTATTTCTTCTCCATTAGAACTTTGTATTCCTTCGTCTATGTCACTTCTTAATCTTACTTTTTTTCCGTTTATTTTTAATATTTTGTCTCCTTGATTAATACCTGCCTGCTGTGCTGAATGTTCTGGTACAACCGTATCTATTGTTGTAGTTATATAATTCCCTGTAGATGATACTAATATAAAATATACTAATAATCCAAATACAATATTTACTGCTCCACCAGCAAACACAACGGCAATTCTTTTAGGTATACTTGCTTTGTTAAAAGAACCTTGTTCATCTGAACGTTCTTCTTCGCCGAAGCATATTAGTAAAACCACCGTAGTGGTATTAACCTTAAGGTTTATTTTGTTTCTTTACCTTGTTTTTTCCAAATTGTTGGTCCAAATCCAATAGCAAATTCTTTTACTTTAATTTTACATAGCTTAGCAACTAAAAAATGCCCAGCTTCGTGTATGAATATTAAAAGTCCTAATAAAAATATTATTTTTATTGCGTTTATTAAAAATGAAATCAAATTTATGCTCCTTTCAAATTTTCTAAATCAAAGTTAATAGAAAATATGCAAATGGTGCTATGAATACTATGCTATCAATTCTATCAAGCATTCCTCCGTGACCCGGAATCAATTTTCCAAAATCTTTTATTTCCATTGTTCTTTTTATACTTGATGCTGATAAATCACCTATTTGGCTTAATATACTTAAAATAAATCCCACTAATGCTATATATACATACGATATCTCAACTGATGCTAGTTTATTTATAGCAAATGCATATATTAGTGTAATTATCACTGCTCCAATAGTTCCTCCAAGGCATCCTTCTATTGATTTTTTTGGACTAATTTTAGTAAATTTATGCTTTCCAAATTTACTTCCAACAAAATATGCAAATGTATCTGTTCCCCAAGCAGAAATTAGTATGAACCAAATTAAATATTTGCCATTTTCTGTGCCGTGTAATAATGATAAAAATGCTAAGGAAAATACTATATAGCATATTCCAAAAAATGTTATCATTATATCTATTATGCCTGTTTTCATACCGCTAAATACTACTTGCATAAATAGTATTGCAATTACTGCTGATACAAATAATGCAAGGATATTTAATAAATATTCCTCAGGAATTATATGTAAAAATGCAATTAGCAAACACGACAGATATGCTATCCATTTTACTGGTTTGTATTTTGCTTTAAAGCTTTCAAGATATTCATATATAGAAATCATTGCTACAACTGCAATGAACGCATCTACTACATATATATTTCCAAATATTAAAATTAATGCTACTATTGGAAATCCTATTATTCCACTTAAAATTCTTTTTATTTTCATTAATTTCTCCCTTTTAATTAATACTTTCTTTATTCACTATTCACTATTCATTATTCACTAATTGACGGTCTTCCTCCAAATCTTCTGTTTCTTTTTTGATATGCTCTTATTGATTCTAATAAATCTTCTTTTCCAAAATCAGGCCAATGTTTTTCTGGAAAGTAAAATTCTGTATATATCAACTGCCAAGGTAAAAAATTGCTCGTTCTAAGTTCTCTGCTTGTTCTTATAAGCAAATCTGGATCAGGTTGACCCGCTGTATATAAATGATTAGATATGACTTCTTCGTTTATATCGTCAATATCTATTTTATTTTCTTTAACTTCCCTTGCAATATTTTTCATTGCCATTATAAGTTCTGCCCTTCCTCCATAGTTAAATGCTATGTTTAATGTAAGTCCTGTATTGTTTTTTGTTATTTCTATTGCTTTGTTTATTGAATTTTGTAGTCCTTTTGATAATCTTGATATATCTCCAAATAGGTTTATCTTTATATTTTGTTTGTCCTTTTCTCTTAAAAACGAATTTACATATACTCTTAATATTGCCATTAATGCAGATACTTCTTCTTTGCTTCTTTTCCAATTTTCTGTTGAAAATGCATATACCGTTAAATACTTAATTCCTATTTCATTACAAAATTTTGATATATTTTCAAGGGCATCTGCTCCTGCCTTGTGTCCATCTTTTGTTGTAAGTCCTCTTGCTTTTGCCCATCTTCTGTTTCCATCCATAATTATTGCTATATGCTTTGGTAAATTGTTTTTATCAATATCTTCCATTTTTTACTACCTTTCTTTGTATATTTTCGTCTTTACTATTCTATCATAATATATAAAAAAAATGAAAGCTTTTTGAAAATAATTTTCAAAAAAGCTTTTGTTTTTTAAAAACCTTAATTATTTTTTAATTTTGGTTTGTATCATCCTCCCTATTTGTTTCTGTGCTAGTATTTGTATCATTGGTTGTATTTGTATCAGTACCTGTATCATTGGTTGTGTTATCATTTGTGTCTGTATTGGTATTTGTATTATCATTTGGCTCTGTATTGGTGTCAGTGTTTGCATTTTCATTTGGACTTGTATTTGTATCAGTATTTTCATTATTTGTTTCTGTATTAGTATTATCGACACCAGCGTTAGTGTTTGTATCGTTTGCTTCATTATTTGTTTCTACTCCAGTTTTCCAAGGATTACTAGCGTCATCGTCAGTTGGATCCCAATTTCTACGATCATCACCAGATATTTTTTTTGCAGAAGGTTTACCCCAAGGTCCCGGGTCAGATGAAGAATAAAATTCTACTAAAGTTCCTGCAGGAATATTATTATAAATCCATTTTGCATCGCTAACTGTAAGTCTTATACATCCTGCAGAACAGCTTGTTCCTAATTTATCATATTCCCAATATTCCAATGAACTAGGATCACCTTTTCTTAAATATGGCACTGAATGAAATAGTATATTTCCCACAATTTGTGTACTATATTGTCCATATACTCCTCCAATTAGTGATAGCCAACGCCATCTACCTTTTATAGCGTATGTTCCTGATTTTGGCGTTGCCGTGCCAGTAGAACAAACCATAGTTTTTACTGGTGTATATTGACCGTTTACATCTTTTGTATAAATCGTAACAACATTTGCACCATAATTTACTTTAATGTAATATTTATTATATGAACTTACTCCTTTATTGCTCGACTTATTTGATGTGTACGTTTTAGAAGTTTTAGAATTTGCTACATTTGTTTCATTATTGCTTCCTTCTTCTACAAATTCTTCAAGGTTTTCTATACTCATTTCTTCTTCAACTGGTTCTTGGCTATCAATATTCATACTTATAGCTGTTTCAACTTTTTCTTGGTCTTTTATTTTTTTAATTAATCCATAAACTGAAAAAGCTAATATTACTAATATTATTGCAACAACTATAATACCTAAAATTTTATATGTCTTACTTGATAATTTTTTCATTAATACATCTCCTCGTATAAGTTTTACTTCATTTTTATATATAATAACTAAATTTATACACTCATAACTTCTTTTTCTTTTTCTGCTAACATTTTATCTATTTCTGCAGTTTTTTCATCTGTCAATTTTTGAATTTTATCTTCTGCAGATTTTAATTCGTCTTCCGTCATTTGATTGTCTTTTTGTAATTTTTTTGCTTCATCCATTCCTTCTCTTCTTACAGAACGAATTGATACTTTTGCATCTTCTGCTATTTTTTTAATTTCTTTTACTATTTCTTTTCTTCTTTCTTCATTTAGTTCTGGAAATGCAAGTCTTATTACTTTACCATCATTGTTTGGATTTATTCCTATTTCTGCTTTTAGAATTTCCTTTTCTATTTCTTTTAATAAACTTACATCCCAAGGTTGTATAACTATTAACCTTGCCTCTGGAACTGATATTCCTGCTACTTGATTTATTGGCGTTGGCGTTCCATAATAGTCTACCTTTATTTTATTTAATATTGCAGGATTTGCTCTACCTGCCCTTACTTCTGCAAAATTTTCTTGTAGAATACTAATTGTTTTATCCATTTTTTCTTCAATATGTTTTAAATCCATAATTTAATCTCCCCTTTATTTTACTATCGTTCCTATTTTTTCTCCCTTGATAATCCTTACTATATTTTCAGGATCATCTATTCCAAATACTACTAATGGTATTTTGTTATCTCTGCAAAGTGATGTTGCTGTTGAATCCATTACTTTTAAGTCTTTATTTAAAATATCCAAATATGTTATTTCATCATATTTTATTGCATTTGGATTTTGCTTTGGATCTGCTGAATAAACTCCATCTATTGTTTTTGCAAGTAATATTACTTCTGCATCTGTTTCTGCTGCACGAAGGGCTGCTCCTGTGTCTGTTGAAAAGTACGGATTACCAGTACCACAAGCAAATATTACTACTCTGCCTCTTTCTAAATGTTTTATTGCTTTTCTCTTTATGTATGGTTCTGCTATTTCTCTCATTTCTATTGCTGTTTGTACTCTTGTATATATTCCTCTGGCTTCCAACGCATCTTGAAGAGCTAAACCATTTATTGCAGTTGCAAGCATTCCCATATAATCTGATGTGGTTCTTTCCATTTGATGCCCATCTCTTCCTCTCCAAAAGTTTCCTCCGCCTACTACTATTGATACTTGTACTCCCATTACTACTATTTCTTTTATCTTATCACATATTCTGCCAACAGTATTTGAATCTATCCCAGTTTTCTTTTCTCCTGCAAGTGCTTCACCACTTAATTTGAGCAATATTCTTTTATATGCTACATTTCCCATATAAAAACCTCCATTCAATTCTACTATATTGTATCATATATACCGATTAATTGAAAAGGGGTTTTTTATTTTTTATCTTAATTCATTATCATATTTTAAATATTCTTGCTCTAATTTATTAAAATTACAACATAATTTTTTAAAAAATTTATAGTCAATACTTTTATTATTAGATAAAACATTAAAAATATTGCTCGTTTTATTTACTATTTCATTTATTACTTTTTTATTACTTAAATATATTATTTCACTTTTTAAATAATCAGAATATTTTTCTTTTTCAATATCTACCAATTTTATTTGATTTTCTTTAATAGGAATCATATTATTTAAAAGTAGTTGTGCAATTATTCTATTTTTACTCTTTATATTAATAGTCAATTTAGAATTTCTATGTTTCACTTTTGATGTAAATGGAATACAATATTCATATTTACCTTTTTTAACTATAATTCCATAAAATTTTCTGTTATCTTTTTGTGATACTTTATTCTCAAATTTTTCTAAATACTTTCTATATTCATAATTTACTTCATACACCATTAAATGTCCATTTTTTACCTTAATTTCAATTTCCATATTCATTTCTCCTTTTAAAAAAGATAGAGAGACTACAATGTAATCCCCCTATTTTTAATCTTCCACTAAAGCAGGAACTCTCTCATTTTTAATCTTCCACTAAAG
>CAYZMV010000051.1:0-4979 GCA_964479635.1 uncultured Clostridium sp.
GTTCTACTGTAGGTACAGTAACAGAAATATATGACTATATTCGTCTTTTATATGCAAGAATAGGAGTGCCATATTGTCCAAATTGTGGAAAAAAAATAGAAAAACAGTCAATAGATCAAATAGTAGATGCAGTTATGGAATTGAAACAAGGTACAAGAATACAAGTTTTAGCACCAGTAGTTAGAGGAAGAAAGGGAGAATTTGTAAAATTATTAGAGAATTTTTCAAAGGATGGATTTGTAAGAGCAAGAGTTGATGGAGAAGTTGTTGAACTTACTGATGATTTACAAATTGATAGAAAGAAAAAGCATAATGTCGAAATAATTGTAGATAGATTAGTAATAAAAGAGGATATCCGTAGTAGACTTACAGAAAGCGTAGAAATAGCATTAAAATATGCAAATAATATTGTTCTTATAGATGTTGTTGGAGATAAAGAGATGCTATTTAGTCAAAATTATGCGTGTCCTGATTGTGGCATTAGCTTTGAAGAATTAACTCCAAGGATGTTCTCATTTAATAATCCATTTGGAGCGTGTCCAAAGTGTACAGGTATTGGTTATTTAATGAAAATAGATGAGGATTTAATTATACCAGATAAAAATAAAACTCTTTACGATGGTGTAAAAGCTTTTGGAGCAAGTACTATGAAAAAGGGCGATACCATAGCTAAAATGTATTTTGAGAGTATCGGAAGGCATTATGGTGTAGATATTAAAGTTCCAATAAAGAAACTTCCAAAAGAATTTTTAAATAAGATTTTATATGGAACTGGAGATGAAAAAATAGATTTTGAATATCAATCGGTAACTGGAATAAGAAAATTTACTGCTCCATTTGAGGGAGTAATACCAACGCTTGAGAGAAGATATAGAGAGACAAAATCACAAGGGATGAGGGCTTTTTATGAATTATATATGACAAATAGTCATTGTGATGAATGTAACGGAGCGAGGTTAAAAAAAGAAACTTTAGCAGTTAAAGTAGGAAATAAAAATATATATGAATTAACAAGTATGCCTATAAATAAAATTAAAGAATATATTTCAAATTTAAAACTTACTAAAACCCAAAGTTTAATATCAGAACAGATAATTAAAGAAATAAATATAAGACTACAATTTTTAGTAGACGTAGGGCTTGAATATTTAACTCTTTCGAGATCGGCTGGAACACTATCGGGAGGAGAAGCTCAAAGAATAAGACTCGCTACTCAAATTGGTTCAGGATTAACGGGAGTGTTGTATATATTAGATGAACCAAGTATTGGTCTTCACCAAAGAGATAATGATAAATTACTTGCAACATTGAAAAAGTTGAGAGACTTAGGCAATACATTAATAGTGGTAGAACACGATGAAGACACAATGTATAATGCAGACCAAATTATAGACATCGGTCCGGGACCAGGTGTTCACGGAGGTAATGTAATTGCTCAGCGGAACAGCGGAAGAAATAAAAAATGTTTCGGAATCAATTACAGGGCAATACTTGAGTGGAAGAAAGAAAATAGCTGTGCCTAAAAAGAGGAGAAAGCCAAAGAATGTTTCTATTCAAATTAAAGGTGCTTGTGAAAATAATTTAAAGAATTTAGATGTTAAGATACCATTAGGAGTTTTTACTTGTATAACTGGTGTATCTGGTTCAGGTAAAAGTACGCTCGTAAATGAAGTTTTATATAAAAATTTAGCAAAAGAATTGTACAATGCATCTGAAAAGGGTGGAAAATGTAAAGAAATTAAAGGTATAGAAAATATAGATAAAATAATAAACATTGATCAATCACCAATAGGAAGAACTCCTCGTTCTAATCCTGCAACATATACAGGGGTATTTGACTATATAAGAGATATATTTGCTACAACTAATGAAGCAAAACTTAGAGGCTATCAAAAGGGAAGATTTAGCTTTAATGTATCTGGAGGAAGATGTGAGGCTTGTCAGGGTGATGGAGTAATAAAAATTGAAATGCATTTTTTGCCAGATGTATATGTACCTTGCGAAGTTTGCAAAGGTAAAAGATATAACAAAGAAACATTGGAAGTTAAGTATAAAGGTAAAAGTATTTCTGATGTATTAGATATGACTGTTGAAGAAGCTTTAGATTTTTTTGCAAATATTCCTAAAATAAAACAAAAAATTCAAACGTTATATGATGTAGGGCTTGGTTATATTAAACTTCGGACAGCCTTCTACAACACTGTCAGGTGGAGAGGCACAAAGAATTAAACTTGCGACTGAACTTTCAAAAAGACCAACAGGTAAAACATTGTATATTTTGGATGAACCTACAACAGGACTTCATATTGCAGATGTTCACAAATTAATTGATATACTTCAAAGATTAGTTGATACAGGTAACACTATAATAGTGATAGAACATAACTTAGATTTAATAAAAACTGCAGATTACATAATAGATTTAGGACCTGAAGGTGGGGATAATGGAGGAGAGATAATAGCAGTAGGTACTCCTGAGCAAATTGTGAAAAATGATAAGTCTTATACAGGTAAATTTTTAAAAAAATATTTAGAATAATTAGATAATAAAAAATAGCGAAAAAGAAAATTTATTTCTCAATTCGCTATTTTTAATGCCATTTTTTTTCTATGGCATCGAATTTTCCTTCTCTTTTTGCTTTTCTATAATTATCTACAATTATTCTTTTCTTGATTATTGTTATTATTATCGATTCTGTTATTATTTTTGCTATTATTCTTGTTTTGCTTATTTTGTTTGTTTTTGCTATTTTCCATAATTTAAGCACCTCCAAATTCATTTTACAATTTTATTATTAACAAAAAATATAAAAATATTCCATATAAAATTTGTTAAATAAAAGTTTTTGATGTATAATCGAAACGAGGTAAGATTATGGAAAAATTGGTAAATTTATTAAAAAAGCAAAATAAAACGATATCTTCAATGGAATCGTGTACAGGTGGTTTATTTGCAAATGAAATTACAAATGTGGAAGGTGCATCTAATGTTTTTAAACTGGGCTTAGTTACGTATTCTAATGAATTTAAAGAATACTTTGGTGTATCAAAACAAACAATAAACGAATATACTGTTTATAGCAATAATGTTTCAAGAGAAATGGCAAAAAGATCTTGCGATATTGCAAAATCTGATTTTGCTATTGGCATTACAGGAATGCTTGGAGTAATTGATCCTAATAATCAAAGTGGTGGAATAAATTCTGTATATATTTCCATATATGATAAAGAAAAAGATAAGTTTTTTGATTATAAAATAATTGCAAAAGGTCAAACAAGATTTGAAAAGAAAAACTCTGTTTTAAATTTTATAAAGGAGAAATTATATGAAATTTGTAAATGAAAAATTAGAAGAATTTAATTCATTTGTGAAGGGCAAAAGAATAGCAATAATAGGATTAGGAGTAAGCAATATTCCTTTAATAGATTATTTACATAATCTAGGTGCGAATATAACATTATTTAATAATAAAAAAATAGATGAAAGTGTATTAGATAAAATATATGAATATAAAATAGAATATTCATTTGGAGAAAATTATTTATCAAAATTAAAGGGATTTGATATTATATTTAGGTCACCTTCTTGTAGACCAGATTTATATGAAATACAGTTAGAGGTTGAGCGAGGTGCTATACTTACATCAGAGATAGAATTAGTTTTAAAGATGTGTCCTGCTACAACAGTTGGTATAACAGGAAGTGATGGAAAAACAACGACTGCGTCATTGATTTATGAAATTTTAAAAGAGGAAAATTTAAATTGCTATTTAGGTGGAAATATAGGGATTCCCTTATTCACGAAAATAGGAAAGATGAAGCCTGAAGATTATGTTGTATTAGAATTAAGCAGTTTTCAATTAATGAATATGAATGTAAGCCCTAATATTGCTGTGGTAACTAATATTGCTCCAAATCATTTGGACATACATAAATCTTATGAAGAATATATAGAAGCCAAAACAAATATTTTCAAATATCAAACTGAAAATGATTTATTAGTGCTAAATTACGACAATGAAATAACTAAGGAATTTGCAAAAAAGGCTAATTCAAAAGTGGTATACTTTAGTAGTAAAAATAAATTAGACAATGGATATATTTTGGATAATCAAGTTATTAAAAAATGTGATAATGGATTGAGAAGGCATATTATAAATACTAAAGATATTAAATTGAGAGGTGTTCATAACTACGAAAATATTTGTTCAGCGATTGCGGCAACGGATAGAATTGCATCGATTGAATCACAAGTAAAAGCAATATCACATTTTGCAGGAGTTCCACATAGATTAGAGTTTGTTAAAGAAATAAATGGGGCAAAATGGTATAATGATTCAATAGCTTCAAGTCCAACAAGAACAATCGCAGGTCTAAATTCATTTGATGAAGAAATTGTTTTAATAACAGGTGGTTATGATAAAAATTTAGATTATCAACCTTTAGCAATGCCTATTATAAATAAGGTAAAAAAATTAATATTACTTGGTCAAACATCATATAAAATATATAATGAAGTTACAAAATTATTGAGTATTGAAAATAAAAAATTAGATATTTACAAAATGAATACTCTTGAAGAAGCAGTAAATAAAGCAAAAGAGGTAAGTGTAAAAGGTGATGTAGTTCTTTTTTCACCAGCAAGTGCAAGTTTTGATATGTTCAAAAATTTTGAAGAAAGGGGAAATAAATTTAAAGAATTAGTTAAGAAATTGTAATTTGTAAGAAGAAAATTCTAGGGACAGTCCTTAGAATTTTATCTTTTATTTGCACTAAATCAAAATTTACAGCATATAATATAACATCTATTAATTAGGAGGTTTGATATGGATTATCAAAATTATGAAAACTACCTAAGAAGTGTACTTGGATATTCGCCTTATGTTCAAAACAACTATAATACATACACTGATGAACAAGAAGATGTTTATAACTATTCTGATGTTATGCCAGATGTACAAACACAAGATTTGACACAA
>CAYZMV010000051.1:4989-7888 GCA_964479635.1 uncultured Clostridium sp.
ATAGAATTATATATCCAATGGTGTGTAAAGTATGTAATGTAAATGCAAACAGAGAACTTACAAAAGATTTATTAGATCAAATGACAGATGAGATATATGTAAATGTTGAACCCGAACAAGAATCGGAGTGTCGTACAAAACCACAACCACCACTTAAAAATGGAGATGTAAGGAATCCAAATGCAAAAGAACCAGAAGTAGAGGTAAAAGAAACAAGACAAACAAATTATTTGCTTCGAGATTTAATTCGAATTTTAATATTAAGAGAATGGGGAAGACCAAGTAGACCTCCAATGAGACCACCATTTCATCCAACAGGAAGACCACCTATGACCCCTCCACCAAGACCAAGATATTTTTAAATAAAAAGTGTAAGATAAAGCAAGAATTTCATAACAAAGAAATTCTTGCTTTTCGCACATTAATTTATTTTATTCCCAAATTGCATATTTACCTTATTTTTACATATAATTATATTAGTTAGTACAAGCTGATTTAAATAAGGAGTTGTTGGGACTTTGGTAGTTGATATGGGATATTTTACAAAAGTTTTAAAAAAAATTTTGATATTAATTATTACCTTAATTGCCATATTTCTTGCTTTTAAATTAGCTTTATTTTATGGACCATTTTTAATTGGCTTTATAATATCATTACTTATAGAACCACTTATTAAATTTGTAAACAAAAAAACTAAACTTACAAGAAAAACAAGTGCTATTTTAGTAATGTTATGTATATTTTCAATATTAATAACACTCATTGCTTTAGGAATAATAAATTTAGTTACAGAGGCTTCTAATTTATTACAAAGTTTAAATACTTATATAGAAAAAATATATACTCAAATGCAAAAACATATAAATGCTATCGATTTTAATAAAATAGAAATACCGAGTCAAGTTGTTACTATTATTCAATCATCGGCAAATAATTTTTTAGATTTTATAAGTAAATGGATAAGCAATTTCTTGACATCTATTTTGCAGGGAATTACGTCATTGCCAATTATAGGTATATACATTGCTATTACAATACTTTCAACATATTTTATATGTGCAGATAGATTATATATATTAGACCAGCTAGAACATCATTTTCCTGAAATGTGGGTTAAAAAATTTGGTATTCATTTTAGAAAATTAATTGCAACATTAGGAGGATATCTAAAAGCGCAAGGTACTTTAATCTTAATTACATTTATGGAGGTATTAATTGGGTTATATATATTTAAATGGATGGGATTAAATGTTGGCTATCCGCTTCTTGTAGCTCTTGGAATCAGTTTCGTAGATGCCTTGCCTATACTGGGTGCCGGAACAATAATAGCACCTTGGGCAATAGTTTCGGCAATTAATGGAGATATAAAACTTGCAGTTTCGCTTTTTGTTCTACTTGCAATAGTAATGATTGTACGTCAATTCCTAGAGCCAAGAATAGTTAGTGGGCATATTGGTATTCATCCAATATTTACACTTATTGCAATGTATACTGGTTTCAAATTATCTGGTGTCGTAGGTCTTTTTATAGGTCCAATCGTGTTAATAATATTACAAAATGTGTTTGAAAATATGATAGATAATGGAATAGTAAAAACGTTATTAGATAGAAAATAACTTACAGATATAAATATGTAGATTTTCTGTTTTGGTGGTGATTTTTAAAAAACAACAGAAGTAGGAATATAAGTGTCATCTGGTGGATATACATATATATCGTCCTTTGGTTTTTGTATTTGTTCAATATTATTCACTTTTATAATTGGCATATCCCCGTGATATGACCCTTTGGTAATTTCTCCTGTTATTTCAACCCAAGATTCATTAGGAAAGTCTTTTGCATTTTTACAGTCACATAAAAAACCAACTATTAATGTTTGCATATCTGAAGAAATTATCATATCTCTTGCCAAAACAAATTCTGTATCTGTAAAATCTAGTAATCTGTATACATAACCAGTAAAACAAATTCTTTTTCCCACATAACTATCAATATCATTATGTACAGCATTCAAGATATTGGTATAGTTTTCCGCTGTTAAATTCATTGTTTTATTTTTATCCATTTCATCTTTTACCTTGAAACTATTATGATATATTTTGTATGCTGATATAATGAAATATAAAGTTATAGCTATTGCTATAAGTATAAGTAAAATTTTTACAAACTTTTTCCCATTAAATTTAAAGTTATATATAAACATAAAATCAGTCCCTTCAAATAAATTGTTGTTTATTTAACATTTTCTTTTAAATTGTATGTTAAATTCTTGCAATATATGCTAGTTAGTGATATATTAATTAATTGTTATAGAGGTTATAATTTTTTAGAAAGAGGGTTTAAATAATGGGATTATTTAACAAAATATTTGGTTCATATAGTGAAAAAGAAGTAAACAGAGTAATGCCCATAGTTAAAGAAATAAACAATTTAGAAGAAACTATGTCTAAACTTTCAGATAATGAACTAAGAAACAAAACATTAGAATTTAAGGAAAGATTATCAAAAGGAGAAACGTTAGACGATATACTTCCAGAAAGCTTTGCAGTAGTTCGTGAGGCATCAAAAAGAGTACTTGGAATGAGACATTTTGACGTTCAATTAATAGGTGGAATTATTTTGCATCAAGGAAGAATTGCTGAGATGAAAACAGGAGAAGGAAAAACTTTAGTTGCAACATTACCAGCATATTTAAATGCTTTAGCAGGAAAAGGTGTTCATATTATAACAGTAAATGATTATTTAGCAAAAAGAGATAGTGAATGGATGGGAAAATTATATAAATTTTTGGGACTTACGGTTGGTCTTGTAATTGCAGGTATGGATAGCAATGAAAAACAAAAGGCATATAATTGTGATATTACTTATGGAACAAATAATGAATTTGGTTTTGATTATT
>CAYZMV010000052.1:0-7865 GCA_964479635.1 uncultured Clostridium sp.
CATCATTTGCATCACTCGAAGTTCTTCCTGAAATATCTGAGGATATACAGTTAGACATAAATCCACAAGATTTAAGAATAGATACATATAGAGCATCGGGAGCTGGAGGGCAACATATTAATAAAACTGATTCGGCAGTTAGAATTACACATATTCCTACAAATATTGTAGTTTCGTGTCAATCTGAAAGATCCCAAATTCAAAATAGAGAAACAGCTATGAAAATGCTTAAATCTAAGCTTTTTGAATTAAAAGAAAAAGAACATAAAAACAAAATAGAAGACTTAAAGGGAGTGCAAAAAGATATAGCTTGGGGAAGCCAAATACGTTCTTATGTGTTTTGCCCATATACATTAGTAAAAGATCACAGAACTAATTATGAAGTGGGTAATGTGGAAGCAGTAATGAATGGAGATTTAAATGGATTTATGGAAAGTTATTTAAAATTTTTATCAAAAAATAGGGAACAAAATAAATAACAAACTATATAATATAATATATATGTAATTTCAAATTGCATAAACAATAAGTAAGATTTAAATTTAAATTTTATTTATATTTGACTTATAAAGAGGTGCCAATACAGTGGGCATAATTGTACAAAAATTTGGAGGAACTTCTGTAGCAGATAAAGATAAACTTTTAAATGTGTGCAGACACATTATAAAAGAATATGAAGCAAATAACAAAGTAGTAGTTGTAGTATCAGCACAAGGGAAAACAACAGATATGTTGGTTTTGGAAGAACAAGAAATTTCAAATAATCCAGATAAAAGAGAACACGATGTTCTATTATCAACAGGTGAGCAAATTACCATATCTAAACTTGCAATATATTTGAAAGAACTTGGCTATGATGCAATATCTTATGCGGGTTGGCAAGTACCAATTATAACAGACGATATTTATGGTAATGCAAATATTATAAATATAAAAACAGATAAAATTTTAGAGCAGTTAGAAAATAATAAAATTGTAATAATAGCAGGATTTCAAGGAGTCACAAAAGATGGCAACATAACAACACTTGGAAGAGGAGGCTCTGATACAACTGCTGTTGCACTTGCTTCATATTTAAAGGCAGATAAATTATATATTTATACTGATGTAGATGGTGTTTATACAGAAGATCCAAATACTAATAAAAATGCAAAAAAGTATGATACTATATCATACGATAAAATGATAGAAATGGCTAAGAATGGTGCAAAAGTATTGCACACAAAATGTGTAGAAATGGCTAAAAAATATAATATTCCAATAATTGTAAAATCTACTTTTGTAGAAAATGAGGGAACAATAGTAAAATAAAAATTCTAGGGTATATGCCCTAGAATTTTTACTTTATATACAAAATTATATCGAATATTAGTGTTGTATTATATTTTTTTTTGTAATATAATGAATTAAAATGTAGGGACAAGCTATTAATTGCCCGTATGAAAGGAGAAAAGATATTATGAAGGCTTTAATTAGTGTTTCTGATAAAACAGGAATAGTAGAATTTGCAAAAGAATTAGAAAAAATGGGAATTGAAATAATATCAACAGGTGGTACGTACAGAAAGTTAAAAGAAGAAGGAGTCAAAGCAATAGAAATTTCTGAACTTACAGGATTTCCAGAATGTTTAGATGGTAGAGTTAAAACACTTCATCCAAAAGTACACGCAGGAATTTTAGCAATGAGAAGTAATCCAAATCATATGAAACAATTACAAGAGTTAAATATAGACACAATAGATTTTGTTGTTGTTAATTTATATCCATTTAAACAAACCATATTAAAAGAAAATGTAAAAAGGGAAGAGGCAGTTGAAAATATAGATATAGGTGGCCCTACAATGCTTAGAAGTGCTGCTAAAAACTATCAGGATGTTACTGTAATAACAGATCCAAATGATTATGAAAAGGTTCTTTCAGAATTAAAACAAAATGGAAAAGTATCATTAGATACAAAATTCTATTTAATGAATAAGGTATTTGAACATACAGCAAGTTATGATGCTATGATTTGCAAATATTTAAAAGATGAAAGAAAAGATGAAAGCCTTCCACAAGAATTAACTTTAACCTACGAAAAAGTTCAAGAGATGAGATATGGAGAAAATCCTCATCAAGTAGGTGCTTTGTATAAAGAAATTGGAAAATGTGAGGGTTCACTTACAATAGCTGAACAGTTAAACGGAAAAGAACTATCATTTAATAATATAAACGATACAAATGGTGCTTTAGAATTATTAAAAGAATTTGATGAGCCAACAGTTGTTGCGTGTAAACACGGAAATCCTTGTGGAGTGGGTAGCGATGAGAAAAGCATATACAAAGCTTGGCAAAAAGCATTTAATGCAGATAAAACGTCAATATTTGGCGGGATTGTTGTAGTTAATCGTGAAGTAACCGTTCAAATGGCGAATGAAATGAAAGAGATTTTCTTAGAAGTTGTAGTTGCACCTTCTTATGAAAAAGAAGCATTAGAAATATTAAAGGAAAAACCTAATTTGAGAATCCTTTTATTACCAAGTATAACTGTAAAACAACAAAAAGGTTCTTATGATATAAAAAAGATAAATGGTGGTATAATCTTACAAACAATAGATTCGGAACTTCTTAATGAATATGAAGTTGTAACTAATAGAAAACCAACTGAAAAAGAACTAGAAGATTTAATGTTTACGTGGAAAATCGTTAAATATGTAAAATCAAATGGTATAGCAATAGGAAAAGATAAACAGTCTTTAGGAATTGGTCCCGGACAGGTAAATAGAATATGGGCAACAAAGCAGTCTATTGAACACGCAAATGAATTAATAGGAGAGGGCGTAACAAAAGGAGCAGTTCTTGCATCAGATGCATTTTTCCCATTCTCAGATTGTGTAGAATCAGCACATAAGGCAGGTATAACAGCTATAATTCAACCTGGTGGAGCAAAACAAGATCAGGCTTCAATAGACAAATGTAATGAATACGGAATTGCAATGATATTTACTCATATGAGACACTTTAGACATTAATAAAATTTTTAAGAGAAAGTTCGTTAAGAGACTTTCTCTTTTTTGTTGTATGGAAAAATTAAAGATTTTTCTATTCTTGTTCTAAAAAAGACAAGATATGAATATATATATTAAAGTGAAAAGTTAAGAGTTATTTTGAAAGGAGAAATTATATATGACTGTTGAGGAGAGAAATAGTTTATCTAGTTCAGTTATTCAAAATTTAGTTTTAGAGAACAGAGAAAAGTTAAGTATATCAGGAGTTCTAGATGTTTTAAGTTTTGATGATCAGGTTGTTATTGTAGAAACTGATTTGGGATTGTTAAATGTTAAAGGCGAAAATTTAAAAATAAATAAATTAAGCATTGATACTTCTGAAGTGGTTATTGAGGGAGATATATCTAGTATGGCCTATTCTGAAAAGAATTTGGATAAGAAAGGCTCATCTTTTTTAGGAAAGATATTTAAATAAGGTGATAGTTTGGAAAATCAAGCATATTTATTTATGATTTTTATAGTAATTGGTTTTTTAATTTCTATTTTATTTGATTTTTTTAGAATACTCCGAAAATCGTTTAAAACCAATGATTTAATTACTGGTTTAGAAGATATTTTATTTTGGATTTTATCTGCAGTTGTAGTATTATATTCAATATTTAAATTTAACAATGGAGAATTAAGGGCATTTATATTTATTGGAATTGCTTGTGGAATAATTATATATATGCTGGTGTTTAGTAAAATTTTTATAAAAACCAATTTATACATCATAAATTTTATGAAAAAAGTTGTTTCCATTATAATAATAAAGCCAGTAATGTTTATTGTACAATTATTGAAAAAGATTATTTTTAAACCAACGATATTTTTATTTATAAACATCAAAAAAATATTGTCAATTTTTAGTACAAATATAAAAAGTTTGTTTAATAAAAAGAAAAAAAATGAATGTAGGAAGGATTTCGTTTAATTTTGTTGAATTATATAAGTGTATTCGTATATTTGAACTTTAACTTAAGGAGATATGTAACAAATGAAAAAGCATTTAGCAGTAAGAATTTGTAAAAAGTTATTATTTCTTGCTATTTTAGCTTATATTATATACATTTTTGTCGGTCAACAACAAACAATAGATTCATATAAAAATGCTCAAGCATATTATTCAGAACAATTAAATAAGCAACTAGCATATCAAGAATCCCTATATGATATTAAAGCTAATATAAATTCTAATGAATATATTGAAGAAGTAGCAAGAGAAAAATTAGATATGTATTTGCCGAATGAAAGAGTATATATAGATAAAGAGAATTAAAGTTAGGTAGTAAAGATATAAAATCTACCTAACTAATATTTAGTAAATTTATTCATTATATTTTTAATAATTTGATTCTTTAATTTTCCAGATAAAAAATTATAAAAATAAAATAAAAAAATGGGGGGTATTAATTATGGGGCTTGAAGATCTTACATTATCAGATTTAAAAGCAAAAGCTAAAGAGAAAGGATTGAAAAACATTTCTAAACTAAAAAAAGAGGAATTGATTAATTTATTAAATACTGGAGAAAATGTTAACAATGAAGCAAGTACTAACTCTGCAAAAAGTAATAATAATCAATCTGAAGGTGGGTATAAGCTTACAAATGAAGGCGATGAATTTGTAGAGGGTATCTTAGAGGTTCTTCCAGATGGATATGGCTTTTTAAGAGGTGAAAATTACTTGCCAACACCAAAAGATGTATATATTTCACCTGTACAAATAAAAAGATTCAGATTAGATACAGGAGATAAAGTAAAGGGAATAAAAAGAACTCCAAAAGAGGGAGAGAAATTTCCAGCTTTAATTTATGTTGGGGAAGTAAATGGACAACATCCTGAGAAAGCAATGAAACGACCTCGCTTTGACGATTTAACACCTATTTATCCTAATGAAAGATTAAAATTAGAAACTGTAGCTTCTGAATATACAATGAGACTTATGGATTTGTTATCACCAATAGGAAAAGGACAAAGGGGAATGATTGTTGCTCCACCTAAAGCTGGAAAAACCACAATATTAAAAAAAATTGCAAACAGTATAACTACAAATAGTCCTGATGTAGAACTAATAGTTTTATTAATAGATGAAAGACCTGAAGAAGTAACTGATATGAAAAGATCAATAAGTGGTGACGTAATATATTCAACATTCGATGAATTACCAGAACATCACGTTAAAGTAGCAGAAATGGTTTTGGAGAGAGCAAAAAGGTTAACAGAACAAAATAAGGATGTTGTAATATTGTTAGATAGTATAACAAGACTTGCAAGAGCATATAACCTAGTTATACCAACATCAGGAAGAACTCTTTCTGGAGGACTTGATCCAAGTGCTTTACATAAACCAAAAAGATTTTTTGGAGCAGCCAGAAATACAGAGGACGCAGGTAGCTTAACAATACTTGCTACAGCGTTAGTAGATACAGGAAGCAGGAAATATGGAAGTACATTTAGACAGAAAACTGTCAGAAAAAAGAATATTCCCAGCTATTGATATAAATAAATCAGGAACAAGAAAAGAAGAATTATTATTATCAAAAAGTGAATTGGAAACAGTATTTGCATTAAGAAAGGCAATGTCTAATATGTCTGTACAAGAGATGACTGAACAATTAATTGATCAAGTTGTTACAACAAAATCAAATGAAGAATTTTTAGCAAGAATGAATTATTTCTTTAAAAATAAATAATTACATATTATATTCGCGGAGATGAGTATATGAAAATACATATAAATAATGAAGAAGAATTATATAATTCGTTTGACAAATTTGAAGAAACATTAAGTGAGGATTTAATATCATATATAAATAATAGAGAAGAAATTTCTTCAATAAAGGAAAAAGAAGATATAGAAATAAATTCAACTAAAAAGATAGATGAAGATAAATTTAGAAAGGCTTTTGAAAAATATTGTGATGAACAATTATTACTAATAAATAAAAGGAAAAAAATAAACAGAACGAAGCAAATATGGATGTTAATAGTAGGAATAGTATTTATAATATTTTCATTAGTATTAGCTGATAAAATTAATCTTATAACTTTAGAAATTATTTCAACTATTGGTTCATTTTCAATATGGGAATCTGCAAATAGTTGGTTATTAGAAAGTAAAACAATTAGATTTAGTAAATTGAAAGCTGAGAAGTTAAAAAATAGTGAAATTAAATTTGTTAATACAGATGAAATCAAAAGTTGTTAATATAGGGTAGTAATTTCACTATACAGTATATTAATTGGATAAATAAAATTAATGGGAGGGAGATATAGTTTGAATGAGATAGAGGAAATAAAAGAAAAATACTCTGAATCAGTTCTTAAAAATCTAAACAAAGAAAATTTTTACAGAATATATAATTTTCTAAAAGAAGAAAAATGCAATTTTACTGATGATATAGTAAGTGATTATTTAGATTTGTTTAATTTCGATTATGATGAATTTGTAAAAAAATATATAAATTTAAATGAAAAATACAATAAACAATTTTTAAATAAAGCTAGTGAAGATATGAATTTATTGGAAGAATTTTATAATAGTTAAATGAATCAAGAATGGAGCTGAAAACATGAATAAAGATGAGAAAATAAAAAAAATTAATGAACTTATTGGAAATCGCGATTATTTAAAATGTGAAATATTATATAAAAAATCTCTATCAGAAATAGAAACCATATTAAATATGCCAGAATGGAAAGATGAGAAGTATAAAGGATTACTAACATCGAATATATGGCATAGAAATTCATCAGAAATAAAAGCCATATTAGAGATGCCAGAATGGCAAGATGCAAGGTATAAAGAATTGTTAACATCATCTATATGGAATAGTAATTCATCAGAAGTAAAAGAAATATTAAAAATGCCAGAATGGCAAGATGAAAAATTTCAAGGATTGTTAACATCAAATATATGGAAGAGTAATTCATCAGAAATAAGAGAAATATTAAATATGCCAGAATGGCAAGATGAAAAGTTTCAAGGCTTACTAACATCATCTATATGGAATAACAATTTATTAGAAATAAAAAAAATATTAAAAATGCCAGAATGGCAAGAGGAGAAATATAAAAGATTGTTAGCACCAAGTATATGGATGAAAAATTCATCGGAAGTAAGAGAAATATTAAATATGCCAGAATGGCAAGAGGAGAAGTATAAAGAATTACTAACATCATCTATATGGAATAGTAATTTATCAAAAATAAAAGAAATATTAGATATGCCTGAATGGAATGATAAAAAATTTCATAGATTGCTAACACCAACTATATGGAGTAGTAATTTATCAGAAATAAAAGAAATATTAAATATGCCTGAATGGAAGAATGCAAAATATTCACATCTGCTTCAGCCAAGCATATTTAGTATATCAATAAAAAATATAAGACCTACGATTGAGCTATTTAAACAATATGGAATAGACCAATATGTAAGTAATCGTACATTAAGAAGAAATGTAAAAGAGCAAGCTATATTGCTAAAATATCTTATAGACACAGGAGAACCTTTATTAGAAGAAGATGAAGATGGAAATATCAAGCTTAATAAAATTATAAATGCAAGTAATACTGAATTAAAAATAAAGCATAATATTGACTTAAAAGAAATTAAAAAAAGTAAAAGAGAAAGCACTGAACCAAGTTTGGATGATTAATCATTGTGACAGTAAAGTAACATCAATATAACTCAAATAAAAAATGTAAATAACAAAAGCCAACAGAGATAATCAAGTAAAAATAAAACATATTAATATGCAATCAATTATTATTTGACAAAGGTAATAAAAAATTGTATAATGAATATACTATAAGAAGTAATATTGCAAAATATTA
>CAYZMV010000053.1:0-5040 GCA_964479635.1 uncultured Clostridium sp.
ATATAAAATGTTACAATTTTACAGAAATATTACATTTGTATTACAAATTAGCAACGATATTGACAATGGTAAAAATATACACTACAATAAAAGTAATGTAAGTAATCACAAATCAACATAATATTGCAATAGATTTGGTTCAATATCTATTGCAAACGTTGTATAGACGAGCATTGCTCATCCGCAAGAAAAAATAAACGAAAGAAGGAGAAGAAGGTATGGAAGAAAAAGAATTAAAAAGCAAAGAAAAATTGAAAAACAAAAAATCTACGAAGGACTACTCAAATCTAATCTCTAAACACCAACCTCTAATCTCTGACCACAAAGGCATTACCCTAATAGCCTTGGTAATCACAATAATCGTAATGCTAATTTTAGTAGGTGTAACAATAACTTTGACATTCAATAATGGATTGTTTAGTCAAGCAAAGGAAGCTACAAAGAAAACGCAATTAGAAGTGGACAGAGAGAGTTTGCTATCGGTAGTATTAGGGTGTATTGGAAGTGAGGCAGAAGTAAATTTTGACGAATTAGACGATAATTTACCAAAAGGATTTGTAAAAGGCGAAGATGGAGGATATACAAGTAAGTCTGGAAATACATTTTATGTAGATGAATACGGAAATATAACAACAGAGAAAAAAGGTGGCGGTTCTAATCAAGGTGGAACTGAGCCCGGCGGTGGAGGAAGCACATCTAGCGAAAAATGGGAGTTAGCTGAAAATGGAAACACAGCAACATCTGGAGAAGCAACAGTAAATATAGGAGACTACGTAAATTACACGCCAACTTCTTCAACATACTCATTAGACAAATTAGATGCAGATTATACCGGAAGCACATCCAATACTTCTGACTTAACAACACAAACAGAATTAAAATGGAGAATATTGGGAGTAGACAAAAATGGATGCTTAACCATAATAAGTGATAAGCCAACAAGCAATGCTGTTTATTTCCAAGGTGCAAAAGGATATAATAATGGAGTGTATATATTAAATGATATATGTAAGACATTATATAGTAGGACGGATTGGGGAGTAAATGCAAGAAGTTTGACAATAGAAGATGTAGAGGGAGGATTTAGTCCGGATGCCGAAACGGCAAGAAATAGTTATATTAATACTAATTCGAATACAAAATATAATCAACCATTCACATATAGAGATAGGACCGCAAACTATCCAGTGATTTATGCACAGGAAAATGGTTCAGGTATAGGTGTAGATGATGCTAATCAAGACGAAGGTAGAAAAACAAACGGAATAGGTGTGAGTGAACCTTATTATGACGAGGAGGATTTAGTCGACAAGAATGATGGCATTGAAAGTGATTCGGCGGAATATTTGACCTGTACCCAAACTTATTACTATTTGTCTAGCCCAGCTTGTAAGAGTAGAAATTTTTATGATATGATTTTTTCTAGTGACGCATCCTATTACCTCGCCTCGCGTGGTGTCTGTTTCATCTCAGACTGGGCGTGCTTCGGCTTGCGCGTTGTAGACAAGGATAACCTCGACGGGTGCCATATGTTCACCTCGGATACAGACGCAATCTGCCACTCCTATTACCTCCGTCCCGTTGTTTCTCTAGGACCTGACATCACATTGACCACTTGCTCTGACGCCAACAGTGCCGACAATCCACACAAATTATCAAAAGCATCAAGCTAATTTGAATATTCGTGGCAGATTTACGGCACAACCCTGATGTATTAAGGAATTGCGGGTACCATACCCGAAATCCTACTTTATAGATTCAAATGACGTCCTATTTTTAGGACGTCATTGACATATAGTGTATAATTAAATAAGGTGATTAGAGTGAATGCAAATGCAGAAACGAGGGAAATTCTAAAAAAATATAATATTGTAGCTAGTAAAAGATTAGGACAAAATTTTTTAATAGATGATGAAGTAATAGAAAACATCATAAGTGCATCAAATGTTAATCAAAAGGATTTAATTATAGAAATCGGACCGGGCCTTCGGTACATTAACTAAAAGTCTTCTTGAGAAGGCTGGAAAGGTTATATGCATAGAATTAGATAAAAGAATGATTAATATTTTGAATGACCGATTTAAATCACATAATAATTTTGAATTAATTAATGAAGACGTTTTAAAAGTAGATATAAATAACTTGATTAAACAAAATAAAAACGATAATTTAACAACTGTAAAAATAGTTGCAAATTTGCCATATTATATAACCACACCAATAATAATGAAATTATTAGAAGATAAATTAGACATTGAAAGTATAACTGTTATGGTTCAAAAAGAGGTAGCAGATAGACTAGTCGATATTCCAGGAGGTAAAAATTCCGGAGCAATTACTTATGGAATTAATTATTATACAAAACCAAAAAAAATTTTTGATGTTCCAAACACCTCATTTTTTCCAGTCCCTGAGGTAAATTCCAGTGTAATAAAATTAGATGTATTAAAAAAGCCATCAGTACATACACAAAACGAAGAACTATTATTTAAAATAATAAAAATGGCATTTATGCAAAAGCGAAAAACACTTTTGAATGCATTAACAAATGGTAAATTAGCATCTAAAGAAGAAATAGAGAAAATGCTCACAAACTTAGGATTCGATTTAAAAGTGAGAGGAGAAAAATTATCTTTAGAAGATTATGTAAAAATTACGGATTACACTGTTAAAAAATTGACAAAACAGGCATTATAAGGTAAAATTAATAGATGTAGAAACGACGAACGGTCGCCTAAAGTTTATTTATAAATTTTGAAGGAGAGATTAATACTATATGCAAAATAACAAAATGAAAATAGCAAAAAATATAGAACCTAAAGCAATACTATATCTTGTAGTAATTGCAATAGTTTTAATTTTGTTATGTATAAATAAAACAGCATATATAATACCAAGCATTATTTTATATGTATTAATAATTATATATACAATTTGCGTAGGCAATAAAAAAGAATCAGAAATATCTAGTTATATTAACGAACTCACCATCAGTATGGATTCGGCAGCAAAAAATACATTAATAAATTCACCATTTCCATTAATAATAGTTGAAACAGATGGAAATGTAATTTGGAGAAGCTCTAAATTCAATAAAGAATTTGCTAATGTAGGAATCAATAACTATATTGATGAAATAACAAAAGAAATAAAAATGGATATAGAAAATAATAATATACCAACAATTAATAAAGAATTAGATATAGATGAAAAAACATATCATATTATTGGGGACTATATAAAAGTAAAACAAAAAGATAAAAGAAAAACCAGTAAATATATGACAATACTATATTTTATTGATGTTACCCAAGCAAAAGAATTGTTAGATAAATATAACAATTCTCAAACTTGTATGGGAATTATAATGATTGATAATTATGACGAAATAATACAAAGAATAGTAGCAGAAGAAAAACCACAGGTAATGGCAGAAATAGAAAAAATTTTGTACGATTGGGCAAGTGAGTCAAATGGAGTCATAATAAAAACAGAAAGAGATACTTTTGTATACGTATTTGAGCAAAAATATTTAGAAGAAATGCAAAATGACAAATTTAGCGTTTTAGATAAAATAAAAGAGATTAAAACAAGTGAAAAATTGCAATTAACATTAAGCATAGCTATATCTAACGAAGGAGAAACATATTACGAAAGATATAAATCAGCAAATGACGCAATGGATATAGCCCTTGGTAGAGGCGGAGACCAAGCAGTAGTAAAAACAAATGGAAAATATGATTTCTTTGGAGGAAAAACACAAGAATTAGAAAAAAGAACAAAAGTTAAAGCAAGAGTTGTAGCACACGCATTAGAGGAATTAATAAAAGATGCAGAAAATGTAATAATTATGGGACATCAAAACGGAGACATAGATTCCATAGGATCTAGTTTAGGCCTTTATAGATTTGCAAAAACAATAAAAGAAGATGTATTTATAGTAAATAATACAAAAACTTTAGCCATAAATAATTTTATTGATGTATTAAATGAGCAAGAAGAATACCAAAATATTATTTTAGATAAATCACAAGCATTATCTAAAATAACTTCTGATACATTATTAATAATTACAGATACCCATAAAAAGAGTTTCGTTGAAGTACCAGAGCTTTTAGATAAAACAGAGAATATAGTTATAATAGACCATCACAGAAAAAGTGCTGATTTTATAGAAAATGCAACATTAACATTTCACGAAGCCTATGCGTCGTCTGCATCTGAGTTGGTTACAGAAATTATAGAATATGGAACTAATGATATAACATTAAACGAAATAGAGGCAGAAGCTTTATATGCTGGTATTATGGTAGATACCAAAAACTATACTTTTAAAACAGGCGTAAGAACTTTTGAAGCAGCAGCTTATTTGAAAAAATATGGTATTGATATAATAAGAGTTAAAAAATGGTTTCAAAGTGATTTAAAGAATTATAACATAATAGCAGATATAGTTAAAAAGGCAGAGATAATAGACGAATCAATAGGAATTTCAGAGTACAAGAAAAAAGATAAAAATGCCAACTTAATATGTGCGAAGGCAGCTGATGAATTATTAACAATTAGTAATATAACGGCATCATTTGTAATAGGAAACCTTGGAGATAAAATTTGTATTAGTGGACGTTCTATTGGAGATATAAATGTTCAAATGATATTAGAAAAACTTCGGAGGTGGAGGTCATATTACCCTTGCTGGTGCACAGTTAGAAGGAATGACAATAGAGGAAGCAAAAAATGAACTTATAAAAAGTATAGACGAATATTTTACAGAAACAGCATAAAACATACATAAAAAAAGTAATTATTTAAAAATAAAAGAAACAAAAGAAAAAATTTTAAATTAATATATCACAAATTGCAAAAAACTTTTTCTATTTTGACAACCAGATATGACAAAAAAATCTATATAGCAGTGATAGAATTAAGACAAGCATATAAATTAGTCTTTATAGATTAGAACTATGCAATTTATAAGAAAAACACAAAAGAATAGAAAAAGTATTGAAGGTGGTAGGATGTTTCAAAATATAGCAGATG
>CAYZMV010000053.1:5050-7790 GCA_964479635.1 uncultured Clostridium sp.
AGATGAGGAAGTAAAAGAGGACAAAAGTTTTGATAATAAATCTAAAAAAAGAAAAATTATAGATATTAAAAATCTTTTTTCATTGTCAGATTTTATTTTATGCGCAATTTCATTTATGGTGTCAATGGTAAGTTTTAATGGAGAATTTGCTCCATTTGGACTTGCTATATTTGCGGCTGTATGCAGTAATAAAATACCTGCTGGATTAGTATATATTGCAACGGCATTAGGAACTCTAATTGGATTTGGACCAAATGGCTTTTTAAGTTATTTACTAACTACGTTATTATTTATAGTAATGACATTAATCTTTAGACCAAAAATTCAAGAAGATAGAAATGAAAAACAAAAATTAGGTGTATATATTTTTGCCTCTGCATTTATTGTACAAGCAGGTAAAATGTTTTTTACAATGTTTTTAGTTTATGATTTATTAGCAAGTTTTGTATTTGCAATTCTTACATATATATTCTACAAAATATTCTCAAATTCAATTACGGTAATAAAAGGATATGGCATAAAACAAGCTTTTACAGTAGAAGAGGTAATTGGCGCAAGTCTTTTGCTATCGATTGCATTTTATTCATTACATAATTTAACTATCTTTGGATTATCAGTTGGCAATATATTAAGTATAATGTTAGTGCTATTTTTGGGATGGAAAAATGGAATGTTAATAGGTGCAACAGCAGGTATTACAATAGGTATGGTATATGGAATTATAGGATCGTCAAGTCCGGTACTTATTGCCTCGTATGCAATATCTCGGTATGATAGCAGGTATACTAAATAAACTAGGTAAAATAGGTGTAATAATTGGATTTGCCCTAGGAAATGCTATTCTTACGTATGTAGCAAATGGAAATACAGTTCCTGTAATTACAATAAGAGAAATTTTAGTTGCTTCACTTGGGTTATTATTAATTCCTAAAAATATTAATATTGATATATCAGATATAGTGGGCAGAACAAAACTTTTACCTACTACAAGTGGACAAATTGAAGGAGACAAAGAGACAGTATATAAACTAAATACCGTCTCAGAGACAATTTCAGATATGGCTAAAAGTTATAGTGAAGTAGCTGCAACAACGGTAGAAGCGGATGAAGAAATAAAAAATGATAATAAAGAAGTTTTTAAAGAAGAATTGTTAAACAATATAGAAGATTTTTCAAGTAATATGTTGTATGAAGACTTAATATATGATGATGAAGGCATTTTAGATGATGTGTATGATTTATTAGAGGAAAAAGAAGAAATAACAAAGGACGAATTAATTGAAATATTTGAAAAAAATAATAATTACATCATAGGATTAAACGAAGAAGATGAAAAAAGTAATGAAATTGAAAAAGATATAATGCAAATTGTTAAAGCAATTAATCACACATATAGAATAAATAAATTAAATCTAATATGGAAACAAAGGGAAGCAAGTAATAAAAAGACTTTGGCAAATCAGTTACGGAGGAGTATCAAAAGTTATTTCTTCACTTGCTGACGAGATAGAAGATAAAGAAAAAAGCGAAGAAGTAAAAAAGGATGAGGTAAAATTTAAAATTGAAGTGGCATCAAGTTCTGCTACTAAAAATAATAGTGAGGTATCAGGAGATTCTAGTGTTCAAACTAAATTACACGATGGAAAATATTTAATGGCAATAAGCGATGGTATGGGTTCAGGTCCAAGGGCAAAAAAAAGCAGTTCAACCGTTATAAAAATGTTAAAAAGGCTTCTTACTACAGGATTTGACAAAGACGTTTCAATAGGCTTAATTAATTCATCTGTAAATTTAAATTCAAATGAAGAGACGTATGCAACTATGGATATATCTGTATTTGATAGCAATACCGGTAATATGGAATTTATAAAAAATGGAGCCTGCCCAACATTTATTAAATCAAATAACAATGTTGAAATTGTAAAAGCAGTATCACTTCCAGCAGGTATTGTAGATAATATTGATTTAGTAGTGTATGATAAGGATTTAAAAGGCGGAGAAATTATAGTAATGTGTAGTGATGGAATATTAGAATCTAATAGAGAACTTACGAATAAAGAAATTTGGGTAAAAGACTTGTTAGAAAATATAGAAACAGATGATATTAAAAGAATTGCAGATATTGTATTACAAGAGGCAATAGATAATGGACTTGGAATTGCAAAAGATGATATGACAGTTTTGATAGCAAAAGTAGAAAAAATATAAAAATTATTAAAAAATGTTGACAAGCCATATTTTATTATGATATTATATTAAAGCATATATTTTGCAAACAAAATATGTAGCATTTATAATACCAAGGGTGGTTAAAATAAATAAAATAGTAATATAAAAAAATAATAGAATAAAAGTGTAGGGATGCAAGGGTTAGAGGCATTTTAAAAGTAACAATAAAATTACTTTTACTACACTTTTTTGTATTGCTTATAAAAGTTAAATGAGGAGGAATTAAATACTACATAAGGTTATATGAAATCAAAATTGATTTAGGGCAGTACGGTTTTGAGGAATATAATACATTAGTATTTAAGAGGGACCTTGTTTAACTTAGAGAGTTAGAAATTAAAAATTAGAAGTTAAAAACTTTTGAAATTTAATTTCTAAATAAATATATATCTGCTCAAAAGAAAAAAGTTAGAAACGATTAGTATGTAGAAAGTTTAAATTATTTCTAATATCTAACATCTAATCTCTAACTTCTAGTAAAGGGGAGTTGATTTATTTGTTAACAGACTTA
>CAYZMV010000054.1:0-7697 GCA_964479635.1 uncultured Clostridium sp.
TTTGCAAATTGCCTAGTATTTTTGAATTAAAACGGATATAAAATTTATTTTTGGATAAATGAAAATAATGAACCAATACACGTTCATATATCAAAAGGAACTCCAACAGCCAATGCAACTAAGGTTTGGTTAACCCAGTCAGGTGGTTATGTTATTTGCCATAATAAAGGAAAAATTCCTGAAAAAGAATTAAATATTATTTGTGAAGATATTTGTTTACACTATTTTCAAATTGTTGAAATGTGGAAAACAATTCACGCAGGTAATATAAAGTTCTATTGTTAGGACTATATAAGTTTAATAGTAAAAAAATCCTATTGAATTAAAATAGGATTTTTTTTAATCATTATTGCACATAAAAACAAACACTTGTTTTTATATAATTATAGTGTTATAATAAATATAAAAACAGGTAGGTGATACTTTGAAAATATATTGTTGTATAGATTTAAAAAGTTTTTATGCTTCGGTAGAATGTAAAGAAAGAAATTTAGACCCATTAAAAACTAATTTAGTTGTTGCAGATGAATCGAGAACTGAAAAAACAATATGTCTTGCAGTTAGTCCCTCTTTAAAATCCTATGGAATACCAGGTAGACCAAGATTATTTGAGGTAGTTCAAAGAGTTAATGAAATAAACTATCAAAGAAAAATAAAAGCAAAGAATCATATTTTTGAAGATTCATCTTATGATGATACTGAATTAAAGAACAACCCAAATTTAAAACTTGACTATATTATTGCAAAACCAAGAATGTCAAAATATATAAATTATAGCACATCAATTTATAAAATCTATTTAAAATATGTAGCCCCCGAAGATATATATCCATATTCAATCGATGAAGTATTTATTGATATTACGAATTACTTAAAAACAGCCAATATGACACCAAGACAAATGGTTACAACAATGATATATGATGTTTATAAAACAACAGGAATAACAGCAACAGCAGGAATTGGTACAAATATGTATTTAGCAAAAATTGCAATGGATATAGGTGCAAAACATATTAAACCAGACAAAAATGGAGTTAGAATTGCCGAATTAGATGAGATGCAATATAGAAAGTTACTATGGGATTATAGACCTATTACAGATTTTTGGAGAGTAGGAAAGGGATATGCTAAAAAATTAGAGGCAAATAATTTATTTACGATGGGAGATATAGCAAGATGTTCAATTAATAATGAAGAGTTACTATATAAATTATTTGGTATAAATGCAGAATTGCTAATAGATCATTCTTGGGGATATGAACCTTGCACTATGAAAGACGTAAAAAAATTCAAACCAACAACTAACAGTATTAGTTTGGGTCAGGTGTTATCAAATCCGCATAATTATGAAAAAACAAAATTAATAGTAAAAGAAATGACAGATTCGTTGGTATTAGATTTAGTAGATAAGGAACTAATTACAAATCAACTTAAATTAACAATAGAATATGATGTAGAGAATTTAACTAATTCAGAAATACGAAATTTATATAAAGGTGAAGTTACTACTGATAGATATGGAAGAAAAATTCCAAAACACGCTCACGGCACTATAAATTTAAAAGAAAGAACATCATCTACAAAATTGATTATGAAGGCGATGATGGAACTTTATGATAGAATCATAAATAAAGAGTTGTTGAGCAGAAAAATATATGTGGTAGCAAACAATGTAGTAAATGAAAATGAAATAAAAGAAACAGAGAAAAATGAACAAATTAGTTTATTTGTTGACTATCAAAAGCAACAAGAGGAACAAAAAGAAAAGAATTTAAGGAGAAAAAAAGAACATAATTTACAACATACTATTTTAGATATAAAAAAGAAATACGGAAAAAATGCTATATTAAAAGGAATGAATCTTGAAAAAGATGGAACAATGAGAGAAAGAAATTCTCAAATAGGAGGGCATAAAGCATAGGAGGTAATAAAAGTATGGGGAAGTATGATGATATTATAAATTTACCACATCATATATCAAAAAAACATCCAAGATTAAGTATGGAACAACGTGCTGCACAATTTGCACCATTTTCGGCATTAACCGGTTACGAAGATGAAATAAAACATATAGAAGATGAGCAACTTTTCGATGACCAGAATTTGAAAGACGAAAATTCAGTTACAACTCACAACTATATTTGAAACAAACATTACAGCGATATTACAATATAAGATTATATACTCGCCCATTAAATAGTGACGAGGTAAAAGCCAATTATGACCAAACGTTATTTTCTAGAGAAAAATTGTAAATAGGATTAAGGGGACAGACCCCAAAATCCTATTTTTTATATTTCCATTTGACTACTTAAAAAACCTGCAGCTGACTGAACCACTTTTAATTCAGCATCTCCCATTTTAGTATTTTGCTCTTTGGAAAGTAAAATTACACTTCCAATTACATCACCATCAGATATTATAGGGTAAATAACTTGAGAATTGTATCTTCTTTCTTTATTATCATTTTGAGTAATTGGAATAGCTAATTCATTATTTTCTTTGCTTGTATATATTTCTTTATTCTCCATTATTTTTTCTAATTCAGGACTCAAAGATTGTTCTAAAAATTCTTTTTTAGAACCTCCAGACACAGCTATTACAGAATCTTTATCGGTAATACAAGCAATGTGGCCTGTTGTTTTTGAAAGAGTTTCTGCATAACCTGTTGCAAATTCAGAAAGTTCGCCAATAGGAGAATATTTTTTTAATATAACTTCTCCTTCTTTATCAGTAAAAATTTCTAAAGGATCACCTTCTTTAATACGAAGAGTTCTTCGAATTTCTTTAGGAATAACAATTCTACCTAAATCATCTATTCTTCTTACGACACCTGTTGCTTTCAAAATTTTCCCTCCTTTGTTTTTTTTGAACTAAAATTATTATTTGTTTTCAAATTAAAATTATGCATAAATTTGACAAAAAAATTGAAAATAAATTTAATAATATAACTGTTATGCAAAAAGAGAAACTGGAATTTGAATACCAATTTCTCTTTTTTGATTATTATTCAATTACTATTTATTACTATAAATCATAAAATATACTTTTATCTATTTTATTAAAAAATTCTTTCCACTCTGCCATCTTCGTACTAGATTTTCTTATTTTTGCTTGATATACTTTGCCTCTAAATTCTATTTTTTGATATCTTTGTTTGTTTGTTTCAATTTCAACTGCATTTTGAATATCAATTCCTTTTACCTTTATATTGTATTTAGAAATTATTTTTAAATATTCTTCCATTTGATGAATTGTTGTATCATCTGCAATAATGATAGGAACATTATTGTTTTCTAATACTTTTGCCAAATGATTTAAAACTGAAACCCTGTCTATGCTTTCTTTATAATTCTCTGAATAAGTAATCAAGTCAGGTTGATGTTTAGATAAATCTAAAAGAATATAATCTGTTTTTGGATTTAATATATTATGCATTTTCCAAAAATATTCTTTAAAATCTTCTTGAAATAATCCAACAGTTGTTATTATTCTTTTACATACTTCTTTTTTTATTTGTAATATATACTCTTCATTTGTTCTATGTTGAAGTTGTATATACATTTTTTCCTTTGGTAATTCATACATTTCACAGGTTCTTATTATGTTTTGAATTTCTAAAGGCTTTTCAAATAATATTGCCTGTTTCATACCTTTAGGTATAATTTTTTGTATGTCCTTTATGCTGTTTAATTCTAATACACCAACAGGTAAATTTTCTGGAATTTCTAAATTACTTTCATAAGGTTGATATTTTAGTTCGTTTTTCAAATATTTAAGTCTATCTGGATATACAGCGTGTATTCCAATCATATTTGAACCATTTTGTGCTACAACTTTTAAATCCTGAACGTTTTGTATTCTACAAACTTTGAAAATATAATTATTTTCACTTATTTCTGTATGAAAATCTTGTATCTTATGTACTTTATTTTTAACTTCATATATGTTCTGTAATATTCTTGATTTTTCACTAGTATTCCAAGTATTAAATGCAGTAACATATTCATCTACTGGGCAAAAATCTAATACTTGTCTCCAATTTAATACTAAAGTTTCACATTTTTTATTAAACAGACAATTTATTATATTATCATAATTAACTGCTACAACTCCTGCATATACATCATTACCTATTTGTTTTAAAAAGTTTTTGCATAAGTCTAATGTTTTAAAAGTTGTAACATTATTATCTAAAAGTAATATTGTGCTTTTTCCTTTTGATATTTGATGAACATAATTATTATAAACATTAGGAATATACTTAAATATAGAAAAATCTATATCTTTTTCGGTTCTATTTTCTCTTATCTTTTGTTTTGAACTAAAGTGACTATTTAAAAGATGTGGTAACTTTTTCTTTTTTAATACTATTTTCATATAAGATATAACTGCAAATCCTAATGTTATACCACCATACGGAAAAGATATAATATAATCGGGATTTATATTTTTCTTTTCTGCCTTATCTACAATAGATTTTACGAATTTAAAAATAATAATATTATCATCTAATTCTCTCATCGTTTTAAATAACTTTGTGTATTGAGGTAATGTATCAATCAACTCAAATTTTTTTAAATTCGATATAACTTTATCTAATAATTCAGCCATTTGTGCATCTTGATAAAAATAGGCATATAATAAATCACTTATATCTTGTGCTAATTGTATTACTTTTTTATGTTCTTTTTCATATAAATTATTATTATTTAAACTATTTTGCTCTATTAAATTTAATATGAATAATATTCCTTCTAATAAATGATCTATTATAGAATAAATAATTACTTGTTCAGAATAATCTAAAGAATTATCTATTATTTTTTCTTGATTTATTATATCTAAAGCATTTATGCAAGTATTCATTAATTCTTTCCATCTATCATTTATAGGTTTATCATTTAGGAAAATATATTGTGGTAGCCAATTATAATATAGTTGGCCTCTTAAATATACCACATTGTCTTTTTCAAAAACAAATTTTTTTATACAATTTAAAAATCTTTCTTTATTTTTATTATTCTTAATCATTTGTGTTAAATTATTTAAAGCTATGTTATATTTTTTACTTGAAATTGATGTAATACCAATTCTATTTGTGTTTTTAGATATCTGTTCTAAAAGTATTGGCATACTAATATAATTTTTATTTAATTTGACAAAAGAATCATCATTTTTTATGTGCTCTTTTACGTTTTTTTCTGTTATGCTATTTTTGTAATTTTTCCAAGTACTATTTACTTTTTGATTAGATTTATGCACAATATTCAATGCTATTCCACCATTTTGCTCTACAATATCAAAAAGAGATTTATTATCAGTAGAATCATCAGCTAAAAATCTAATTTTTCCACCTATTTTTATAATAGTTTCAACAACTTTTTGCTTTTCAAATTGATCTATATGAAATATTTCACTTATATTTCCCTTATTGAATCTAACTTTTGAACCAACGATAAAATAATTTAGGTTGTTTAGATTTGATTTATTCATTATTTCATCTACTACACCTTGAATAAAAGGTTCATATCCAGATGTTAGAAAAATAATCTTTAAACTACTTCCATAATAAATTGATAAATGTTGTATGTACTTTATAGCATCATTATAAACCTTTACTAAATTTTTGGATGTATATATACCTGCCAAATAGAATCTCCAAGCATTTGTATAATTTCCTTCATAGCAATATAAATTTAAGTCTGTAATTGATTTTATTTTTTCTATATATTTAGAATTTATTTTTCTTTCTATTAGATTTAAAGTATCTTGCCTAAATTTCTTTAAATTTTCTTCCGTTGGATTTAAAAAAGCTTTATCATTCATTTCTTTAAAGGTTTTTATATTTTCTTTAGATATTAGCAAATCATCGGTTATACACGCCTGATACCAAGAAGTAGTATTAATTATTGTTCTATCAACATCCAATATTACAACATCATCATTTGCATTAATTAAGTTTTGTATTTTATTTTCTATTTGTTTTATAGCCATTACCTCCAGTATGATATAAAATATATATATGTTATAATTCTTGTGTTATAAATTTAGCCACAATAAATATATTATATCATTTTTTTCAATCTTTGTAAAATATTCTGCTGAATATAAAGTGTATATGCAAAATTTATCTAAATGAAAACCTTTGGTGTAATGCATCAGTTATGTCAGTTCGCATATATGTTGGAATATAGCCACATTCTTCTTTTTTGTAAAAGTTCATCTTCCTTAATGTATCAATAATTTGACTGCTAGTAAATTTTTCTCCTAATTTGTGTTCCAGTATCCTGTATATTAAAAGAGAAAGAAAACAAGTCTAAAGCCCATTCTTTAAGATGTCCTTTGATTTTCTTTAAAGATTGAGTTACAATAAATGAACGGTTTTGGATATTATTAAATATTCTATTCTCATTAGAGGCTAAACCAGCATCAGTACAAACAACAAATTTAGAAAGTTCAAAATCTTTAATAATTTGTTTTTCTAATGGTTTTAAGGTAACTTGTTCATTGGTATTACCACTATCAATTACAAAAGCAAGAGGAAAACCATCTCCATCCATAAACAAGCCCATTTGAACAATTGGAAGAGGACGATTTTCTTTATTTTTACCATATTGTTTAATACCTTCAGCTTGTTCAATTTCAAAGAAGTAATTAGTGCAATCATAATACAAAACTTTAGTATTTCTATTAACAACAGATAAACTATTCTTGTAAACTTGGGATTCAATAAATTCAGTTTCACTAGCAATTATTTCTAATGATCTATATATGTTTTGAAGTTCAAAGTTAGGTTGTTCAAGAAAAGTTTTAGCAGTTTCAAAAGAAGAAAGTTTAGAAGAAGGTTCAATAATTCTAGTATAAATTAAATTAAATTAAAAAAAATATTGATTTATATTCAAAAATGTATTATATTTTTGATGTAAGAAACAAGAAATTTACATAAACAACATTTACACATAATATAATTATAGAGAATTAAAGATTTAAAAATAGTTATGTAAGTGACTATTAATCATATTTGATACTTTTAAAGAAAGGATTGACTATAGTAAGAAATGAGGAAAGATAAACTCAAAAAGATTTTACCAATAATTGTGCTAATATTAATAACATTGGTAATAGCTATATTATCATATGATAATCCATTAGCTAAAGTAGAAACTGGTCAGGATTCAAAAGTATTTAGAGAAGTTGTAAATATAATGAACCACGGCGGTGTACCATATAAAGATGTTTTTGACCACAAAGGACCAATTTTATACATTATCGACTGGTTGGGGGTTAATGCGACCATTGGAAATTTAGATGGAATTTGGGTTATGCAATGCATAGCAATTTTTATAACAGTATTTTTTACATATAAAATATTAACAAAAGTATTTAATTTAGGTAGTTTAGAATCTATTATTCTTGATTTTGTAATAAATATAAATATAGTTTTTTATCTTCAAGAAGGAAATCTTACAGAAACATATGCTTTGCCATTGATAACTACAACCTTATATTTAATCCTTAAATTAAATACTTCAAACTATAAGAAATATAATTTTTTAATTGGAATGTTTATGGTAATAGTAGCATTTTTAAGAGTAAATATGATTAGTATATGGATTGTATATTATTTGTATGTCTTGATAGTATGCATTAAAAATAAACAAATTAAAGAATTATGGAGCATTATAAAATAT
>CAYZMV010000055.1:0-918 GCA_964479635.1 uncultured Clostridium sp.
ATTAAATATACTTCTTTTGCTCCTGCTGCCAATACAGATTCTTCGACGGCTCTTTCTTCAACTTCAGTAATGCCTGATGGAACTCCTACTACTACCCTTGGTCTACCCACATTGTATCTTTGGCATACCTTTGCTACGATATTTTTTAACATCAACTTTGTTGCAGTAAAATCTGCAATTACGCCGTCTTTTAATGGTCTTACTGCCTTTATTGCTTCTGGAGTTCTGCCAATCATCTCTTTTGCTTCATGTCCTGTTGCTAAAATATTACCACTTCTCTTATCTATTGCAACAACAGATGGTTCTTTTAATATAATTCCTTTTCCTTTTAATGTTACTAGTGTGTTTGCAGTACCTAAATCGATACCAATGTCTTTTGATTTAAAGCTAAACAGTTTCATTTTATTTTCTTTTCCTTTCCCAATAATATACTCTCATATGTTCCATCACCTATTACGACGTGATCCAAAAGCTCAATTCCCATAATATCTGCACATTCATAAATTCTATCTGTAATTCTGTAATCTTCTTTGCTTGGTTTGGCATCACCGACTTGGATGATTGTGAACAAGTATTATCTTTGGTGCTCCTGTTTTTACTGCTTCTGCAAGAACTTCCTTTGGTGCAATGCTTGCAAAGTTTGTTCCTCCAAAAGATATGTTCATTATTCTCACTACTATATTTTTATTGTTGAGAATAATTACTTTAGCAATTTCTCTTTTTTCATATCTTAATTCTGGCATCATAAGATCTGCTACATCTTTTGTACTTTTAATTTTTATTTTATCTTTGTTAATAGGTTTTGAAATTCTTTTTGTTAATTCTCCAATCGCCTTTAGTTGTATTGCTTTTACTTTTCCTATTCCTTTTATTTGCATAAATTCTTCTATTGATGTATTACATAAAAATTTTAAATCT
>CAYZMV010000055.1:928-7654 GCA_964479635.1 uncultured Clostridium sp.
CCTTATTTAAATTTAATATTTTTTGAGCTACTAATACAGAATTTTCTTCCTTTGTTCCACTTTTAATTATTATTGCTAAAAGTTCTGCATTTGATAATGTTTCTGGCCCGTACAATTCTAATTTTTCATACGGTCTTTCTGATATTGGGAGTTCTTTCATTTTTAATTTCATAATCAACGTCCTTTCAAAATAAAATTACCCCCATTATAAAACTACATATTTTGAGTTTTATATTTTTCTATAAATAAACAATGCTATTGCCATTCCAATAATACTAGATATATTTATCTTAAACATTAATCCAAATGTTATTGTTATAACATTTAAATCTAATTCTATTGGATTTGATAATCCAAAACTTTTACCATATCCTAGCCACCATAGCCATTCTACTTTTGAAGCGAGTTCTCCTAATAAGCCTCCTAGTACTAATCCTGATAATAAAAACACTAATAATATCCATACATTTTTCTCTTTTGTTGACATATTTATTCCTCCTCTTGTGACAGTCCTAGTATATTATATATTTTTTTTGTTTATTTTTCAAGTAATTTACTAAAAACCTTGAACATTTTAACATTTTTTTAATATAATATTTTATAATATTTCCAGATTTTTTATATTTAAAAATAGTATTATTAATGTTATAATATTATTATACTTATACAAATGGAGGTAACTTAAACGTGCGAATTGAAAAAATTACTGAAAATAAAATTAGAATCATTTTAAATATTCAAGATTTACAAGAAAATAATATAGACCTGCATTCGTTTAAGTCTAATTCGATTGAATCTCAAGATTTATTTTATGATATGCTAGATAGGGCAGAAAAAGAAATTGGTTTTAAAACTAAAGATTATAAATTAATGATAGAAGCTCTAGCTGTTCCAGAGCGGAAATTTTATTTTAACAGTAACTCGAGTTAAACCTGATACAGATGTAAAAAAGAAGCCAATAGCTAGAAGAAAGAGTAATGCTGTTTCTACTAATTCTTCTGTGTATTTATTTAATACATTTGATGAATATTTAGAATTTTGTATGTCAATAGATCCTAATAATAATACATATAATTTATTAAAAAAATCTGCTTTGTATTTATATAAATCTAATTATTATTTATGTGTTTATATAAACAGTAATGATATAAATTCTTTTAAATCAATACATTACGCAATTATTGAATTTGGAACTCATATAATTAATTCTGATATGTTTGAGCGAAAATTAAAAGAATATGGAAAAGTCATTTTTAAAACAAATGCAATTAATAATTGTATAAAACATTTTAAATAATGAAATTAAATAATACAAAAAAGCGTACACTTTTTTCGTTCCAAGTGTACGCTTTTAATTTTTATTTGTATAAATATAATTGTGGATTTTGTGGTACATCATTTACTCTTATTTCTAAATGCAAGTGTGGTCCTGTTGAGTTACCAGTTGATCCAACTGCTGCAATAGCTTCTCCTTGTGCAACTGTTTGACCTGCAGTTACGTATAATTTACTGCAATGTCCATATACAGTTGTTACTCCATTTCCATGTGATATTCTTATACAATTACCTAAACCATAAGAATCCCATCCTGAAAATACAACCGTTCCACCTGCTGCTGCTGCAACTGTTGTTCCTGCTGATGTTGCTATATCTAATCCTTTATGAGTTCCACCACTTCTTACTCCAAACCTTGAAGTAATTATTCCGGAAATAGGTTTTATTAATCCTATTCCCAATACTTGAGCCGATGGTGTAGCATTGCTTATTATTCTTTGTCCGCTATATTTTGAATATGCCGATGATTTAGAAGCAACTACTACTTTTGGTTTTTGATATAATGCTGTTACTATTGTTTCGGTATCTTGAAATTCCTTAAGCTCTGTTGAATGAAGTCTAGTATAACCTAAATTATTTATATTTTTACTTTTTTTCTCTTTTAATTTATTTATTACATCTTCAGCTTCTTCTTTTGTAGAAACATAGTATTTTTCTTGTGAATCTTCAAGTATAGCATAATATTCATAATATGTTGTACCTGAATTTTTTACTCTTTCAAAAATTTCATCATCATTTGTTTGATTTTCTTTCTTCATTAAACATAATGAATATTCTGGTAAGTTTTCTACATCTATAAATGCAACATTTCCATAAGTATTTTCTATATATTCATTTATTCTTTTTTGTAATTGCGTTTTATTCGTTGTATATCCAATGAACTCACCTTTTAGGGTAACACTATACATAGGTTTATATACTACGGATATTATCCCTATAATAAGCACTGTTGCCACTATTAATAAAAATGTAAATTTTAAAGAGCTTCTAATGTGAATAAATACGTTTTTTATTGTTTTTAAAATTTTTAACACTCCTTATCTAATTGTTTTATTTTTCAACACCTTACTTATTTTACATTATTTTATATATTTTGGCAATTTTTATAATCTTTGATATACTGTTTTATAATTTTAGATACTTAAGTATCCTCTTTTTTACTCCTTTTTTCTCTAATTTACTCTTTATTTTGCTATGATTAATATCTTTCTTTCATTGATTTCCGTAAGGTTTTTCTTCTTAAATTAAAAAAATTAGAGACTAAATATATGCATAGTTTTTAATCTCTAATTTTCAATTTCTAATTGCTAACTTCATTTTTTACATTGTCAATCTCTGTTTGTGGTGCTTTTGATGCAGGTGTATAATATCCTTTTGTTTGTGCCACTTTAAACAATTCATATTGAAATGATTCATCATTATCTCTTATTTGTTGAATTGTTTGTCTCAAACCGCATATTCTCTGCTTCTGAAATAACTTCTTGATATGTTGAAAGTTCAGCTTTAATACTTTCTAAAATATCATTTACCATATACTTTTCTTCCATTTCTTATCCTCCTAATTTAAAAATGCTAGTAGTTTTTGCTTTGTGTTTAGTGTATCTTGCGCAGCTTTTGTAAACATTTGCTTTATTTGCGGATCTACGCATTGTGAGGCATAAGTATTAAGTTTTTGGTATGAAGTGTCTTGTGCACCTATTAAATGCCTTAAGTTTTGCAATTCTACTTCGGTTAATGTTGCCATTTCTATCATCCTTTCATTTTATCAACATTACTCGAGTATATTATTTACATCTATTTCAATTTTATACAATTATATTAATAATTTCTAAAATGCATAAAATTTGCTTTAAATTTTGAAATTTAAAATTTGAGATTAGAAATATCTCTTGAATGATGAAATATACTTAAGATATAAATATTATTAGAATCTAATTTATAAAATATCCTATACGATTTGTAAATAATTTGTCTAACTTTTTCTCCATCTATTTCTATTTGTTTTCCCATCTCTGGAAAATGTTTTAATAATTGAATTTTTTCTACTATTTCATCTACTGTTTTATTTGCATAGTATATAGAATCTTTTGCAATATATTGTCTAATTGCTTTAAGTTCTATTTTTGCTCTTTTGCGAATTTTTATGTGCAATATAATCTTCATCTACCAATTCATTAAAAACTTCTTCTAATGAATATACATATCCTAATTTCTGTTCTTTTTCTCCTATTAATATATCCATATATAATTGTTCATACATCGTAGTATTTGGATTAGCTCTTAATTTTTTGTCCTCTTCTAGAAGTTCTTCATAACTCATATCTTTTAAATATTCTTGATTTGTTGTTATTTTTAACATCTAAACATCTCCTTTTGTAATAATATTATTTTATGCATTTTAGAGTACCTCAATTATGCAATAAATATAAACATTTGTCAATACTTTTTTGACAAATGTTTATATCTTAGTTTAAATAATTTCTAAATTAGCATATTTTGCCATAATCCTTTTGTGCCCAACTTTTTCAAAATTGATATCTAATTTTACGTCATCCCCTTCTTGTTCTATGGAATTTATTACGCCTTCGCCAAATTTTTTATGTTTTACGGTTACTCCCGCTCTAAATTTGCTTAAATCCACTTTATTATCATCATTTATAGGCTGAATTGAATTTAAAAAACTTTCTGCAGTTCTATATTTAAATGCATACTGCGTTGAAGAAAATTTATTATGAAACTCGTTGGTTTGATATTTTTTTGTGTCTCCATATTCCCAATTATATGCATTATCTTTCTCTTCATATTTATTTTTATATGTTTCTTCATTGCCTTCTAATAAATTTTTTGGTATTTCTTTTAAAAATCTTGAAACCTTATTGCACGATGTTGAACCAAATATTGTTCTTTGTTTTGCATAGGTTAAATATAAATATTCTTCTGCTCTTGTTAAACCAACATAGCAAAGTCTTCTTTCTTCTTCTAACTCTTTTGGTTCTCCTATTGATTTATAACTTGGAAATATTCCGATCTTCCATTCCCACTAAAAACACAACTGGAAATTCAAGTCCTTTAGCACTATGAAGTGTCATTAATGTTACGGCATCTTCATTTTCTTCTAGTTCGTCTACATCACTTGCAAGTGTTATGCTTTCCAAAAATTCTTCTAAAGTATTTTCTACTGCTTCTTCTTCAAATTCCATAGCTACAGTTAAAAATTCTTCCAAGTTTTCTAATCTATTTTCTGCTTGTGCTGTATTTTCTAATTCTAAACTTTTAGTATATCCACTTTTATTTAAAACTTCTTTTACTAATTCAGAAATTATTATATTTTCCTTTTTACTTGATAAATCATCTATCAATTCCACAAATTCTCTTGAATTTACATATACTTTATTGAGTCCATATTCGTTTGCTTTCTTTATTACCTCATACATTGATATCCCATTAGTTATAGATATATTCTCTATTTTTTCTAGGCTTGTTTTACCTATTCCTCTTTTTGGCTCATTAATTATTCTTTGCAAACTTAAATTATCTGATGTATTTTGAATAAGTCTTAAATATGCAATTATATCTTTTATTTCTTTTCTTTCATAGAATTTGTGACCACCAATAATTTTATATGGTATTTGTTCTCTTACCAAAATTTCCTCTATACTACGAGATTGTGCATTCATTCTATAAAGTACTGCAAAATCAGAATATTTGTAATATTCTTCTCTTCTTAAATGTTCTATTTGTTCTACAATATATTCCGCTTCGTCATATTCATCATCACATAAGTGTACTTGTGGAATTTTTCCATCTTCTTTTTCTGTCCATAATTTTTTTTCATATTTTTTAGCATTATTTTTTATTACTGCATTTGCTACATTTAAAATATTTTTTGTACATCTATAATTTTGCTCTAATTTTATTATTTTTGTTCCTGGGAAATCTTTTTCGAAGTTTAATATATTTGATATATCTGCTCCTCTAAATGAATAAATTCCTTGATCATTATCACCTACAACAGTAATGTTTCCATTTCTTGCAGAAAGAAGTGTTATAAGTGTAAATTGCGATTTGTTTGTATCTTGATATTCATCTACTAAAACATACTGAAATTTTTCCGAATAATATTCTAATATATCTGGATTTTCTGTTAGTATGTCTATTGTATAGTTTATAATATCATCAAAATCTAAACTGTTATTTTGTTTTAATTTCTTCTGATATAAACTATATATTTTACCTATTATTTCTTTTCTATATTCACCTTTTACTTTAGCTAAATATTCATCAGGTTTTAACATTTCGTTTTTTGCATTGCTTATTTCCGCTAAAACGCCTCTATCTGTGAATAATTTGTCATTTATATTTAATTCTTTTAAGCATTGTTTTATCAATGTTCTTTGATCTGATGTATCGAATATTAAAAATGATTTTTGATATCCTATTCTATCAATATATCTTCTCAAAATTTTTACACAAATAGCGTGAAATGTTCCTATCCACATTTCATTTGCAACATTTCCTATTAAATTTTCTATTCTTGCTTTCATTTCATTTGCTGCTTTATTTGTAAACGTAATAGCAAGAATTTGCCACGGTTTTATATTTTTCTCTTCTATTAAGTACGCTATTTTGTGCGTTAGCACCTTTGTTTTCCCGAGAACCTGCTCCTGCAATGATTAGGTTTGGTCCTTCTGTATTTACAACTGCCTCATATTGCTTATCATTTAGCCCTTCTAATATGTCCATTTATATTTTCCCTTCTATTATTTTATTTATACAATCATCTATTTCTTTTGCACATTTTTCATATACTTCCATTCCACATTCCCACGGATCTTTGATATCAACATCGTCTTTAGGATATCCTACATACTCTTTCATTGTATATACTTTTGGGCTTAATTCCGGATACATTGCTATAACATCATTTTTATGTTCTGTTGTTGCACATAGTATAATATCCATATCTTTTATATTAGAATCTTTGATATTTATTGCTCTATGTTTAGATAAGTCTATTCCATACTCTTTCATTATTTTTATTCCTTCATTTGTTGGCACATCTCCGTTTTCAGCATATATTCCACACGAATATACTTCTACATTTTTATTTTCTTCTTTTGCCCTTTTTTCAAGCATTTTGTGTGCCATTGCACTTCTACATATATTTCCTGTACATATAAACATTATTTTCATTTTAATTAAATCACTCCTAGTATTATTTTTCCTTTTTCTTTTTTTATTTTAGATATTTTGTATGTATTTTTAATTTTTTCTACAGCCTCTTTTCCCTTTTGTTCGTCATTTGCATAAGCATATGCAATTATATCACCTTTCTGCACTTTATCTGATACTTTCTTATTTAAAATAATTCCTACTGATTTATCTATATCT
>CAYZMV010000056.1:0-7544 GCA_964479635.1 uncultured Clostridium sp.
GAGCCATCCGCGACTCGAACGCGGGACAACTTGATTAAAAGTCAAGTGCTCTACCTCCTGAGCTAATGGCCCATAATTTTTAAAAAGAATTATTTAAGCAACTGCTTATTTGACAGTTGCTTAAATATATTACAATATTTTTTCTTAATTGTCAATGTTTTTTATAAATTTTATTGGTTTTTTTACGAATTTATTTTTTTCATAAGTTCATCAACATCAATTCCATGAACCTGACAGGCTTCTTCTATTGTTTCTTCTTGTGATGCTGGGCAACCTAAGCAATGCATTCCTGCTTTTAATAATATTTCTACTTTTTCTGGAGCAATTTGTAATAATTCTCCTATTGTTGTCGTTTTTTCTATCATTTTTCTCCCTCCTAAATGTTATTTTATAAAAATTTTATCATATTTTTTAAAAAAAGTATAGACAAAATCGAAATAATATATTATGATGGTAAAAAATGGAATAAGGAGGTCTTATTATTTTAGTTCATTTATTTTTTATTTCTTTTATTATAAATCTTTTTATTGTTTTTTATTCAATTTATTCTTTGGTTGATTTAATACTCTTTCATAATTCTCAAGGCTCTATATTAAATATGAAGAAAAAAACATTAAAATTATAGGAGGTTATTTTGAAATTTTTAAAATCTAAATTTTATATTTTACTATTTTCTATTTTTATTTCGGTAATAGTGTTACTTATTTTTGAGCCAATTTTAACTGCTGATACATTAATATTTCCTTATGCAGTACATCCTTTTGACATTGTTAATTCTTTTCCTAAACTTTGGAATTATATAAAAATATCATATTGTGTGAATTTATTTATTTCTACTTTTTTTATATTAAATTCTATAAGTATATTTTTTAAATTTAATAAAATTCCTAAAATTAATAAGAATACAAAATCGAGTAATATTGATAATACTCAAAGGAATGATGGTTTTAGTTTACTGATTGGGAATAATTCTAATACTGATGAACAAGTTTTTATACCGGAAAAAGGATTATACCAAAATATTTTAATAACGGGAACGATTGGTTCTCGGCAAAACAAGTTCAGTTATGTATCCATTATTAGATCAATTAATGAAATCTAAAACTCCAACATTTGGAATGTTAATTTTAGATGTAAAAGGGAATTTTTTCAAACAGGTACAAAAATATGCTCAAAAATATGAAAGATCTTCAGATATAATTGAAATAAGTTTATATTGTAACACTAGATATAATCCTTTAGATAAACCAAATTTAAATCCTAGCGTTCTTGCAAATAGATTAAAAACAATCTTAGAATTGTTCTCTCCTAATAATTCTGAATCTTATTGGTTAGATAAAGTTCAAGATATTCTCACAGAAAGCATTAAATTTTGTAGATTATATAATAATGGATATGTTACTTTTACTGAAATTCATAATTTAATTAATCAAGATAGTTATTATAAAAGTAAAATAGAAATTTTAAGAAATTTATTTATATCAGGAACTATGTCCCACGAGGATATTTATAATTTATATTCATCTTTATGCTTCTTTGAGAATGAATTTAACAGTTTGGATGAAAGAACAAAATCTATTTTAAAATCTGAAATAACTAGAATTACTGGATTATTTGTATCTGATTATAGGATTTCACAAACTTTTTGTCCTGATAAAAATGATATTAATTTTAAAAATTTTGATGATGTAATTAACAATGGGAAAATAGTTGTTTTAAATATGAATATTGCCGAATACAAAAATTTATCAAAGATAATAGCGGCTTATTTAAAATTAGATTTTCAATCACAGGTTCTTTCTATGTTGTCAAAAAATATAAATAACTTAAATCCAACTGTATTTTTATGTGATGAGTATCACGAATATGTAACAGTATCTGATGCAGATTTTTTTGCACAAAGTAGAGAGTCAAAATGTATTAATATTGTATCTACTCAAAGTTATTCTTCAATATTAAATACCGTTCAAAATGAAGCCTCTGTGAAAGTAATTATACAAAATTTAGTAAATAAGCTGTGGCTTCGAACAGATGATATGTATACTATTGAAACTGCTCAAAAGCAACTTGGTAGAGAAGATAAAACAAAAGTATCCAAAAATATTGCAGAGAATGCATCTGAAACCAATTTTAATTATTTTACTAATTCTCTGCGTTCGAGGAAATCTAATCTTACCGAAACTATTTCAACTCAAATTCAAACTGATTATGTTTATGATGTTAATTTTTTTACACAAAATTTAGAAACTTTTTCATGTCTTGCATTTATATCAAATGGTACTAAAATTTTACCTCCGTGCAAAATAAATTTAATTCCTTATTTTAGGTCTCATAATGTTCCATTAACTAATAAAAAAAATAATAATTTAAAAATAATTTAAGAAAGGTTGTGAATTTATGAATAAAAAATTTATATTTTATATGTTGTTTATTATTATATTATCATCAATTTTAGTAATTACATTTTCTTCTTTTTCTTTGGCTGCTTATCCAAAGTTAATATCCAAATTAGTAAGTGGTTTTGAATCCATTAAAGAATGGATTATAAAGTTAGCTACTCCTGCTGCTGCAGTTGCTGTACGGTACTGGAATTTTTATGAAAAAATTTAGTTTTGGAGATGAAGAAAGAATCCGTACTGGAAAAAAGATTATTACTGGAAGTCTTTTTTCTTATGCTTTTATCTTGGCTATTGATTTAATTCTTAATACTATAGAATTACTAATTTCTTAAAAGATGAGGTGCAAAAATGGAAGATACACAAATAAATATCGTAGAAGCAATTACACAAACTATCAATAATCTGTTTTCTAATTTATTTTCTTCAATCGATAATTCTTTGTATAATGTTTTAGATGATTTATTATTTATAGGTCCAAATTTATTTAATGATCCTAGTTTAGAAAAAATTTTAGGTAATATTAATTCAAATGGATTAATTTTAATATGTAATTCTTTATTACTGGGTTTTACATTGTATTATGCATTTTTTCTCTTACTATCACGTTTTACATTTTCACAAGTTCAAAATCCTGTACAGTTTATATCTAAACTTTTTTTGTCTGCTATTGCCATAAATTATTCACTATTTATTGTTGAACAGTTTATTACCTTGTTTTCTAACATATCATTAGCAATAAGAGAAGTTGGTGAAAATATTTTTAATGAGAATATTTGTCTTACTTCTTTTATTGAAAATTTTAATTCAACAGTATATCTTGAAGATTCACAACTTAACATTTTTTCTGTAGACGGTTTAATGAAATGCTTTGTTTCTATTGGACTTTTAAATTTAGCTATTTCATATAGTATAAGATATGTATTAATTAAAGTTTTTATAATATTTGCTCCATTTGCATTTATATCTTTAATTAACACAAATACTTCTTGGATATTCAAAAGTTGGTTTAAACTTTTCATTTCACTTCTAGCTTTGCAAATAATGGTTTCTTTAATATTATTAATATCTTTTTCAATAGAATTTAAGGCATCTGATGTTCTTTCTAAATTTATATACATTGGATCTGTGTATGCTCTTATTAGGGCAAATTCATTTATCAAAGAGTTTATTGGAGGATTATCTACAGATGTTAGTGTTGGAATTTCTAATTTTAGATCATTACTTTCAAAATAAATATGTGAAAGGAGTTGCTTATGAAATATATTTTTCCAGAAAATTATACTTTTCAAAATAAATTATTTGGAATAATTGATTATTCTACGTTAATATTAAACGTAATTTGGGATGCTTTTATCTTTTGTCTGCTTGATATTTTTATTCCAAATATATCTGTTAAAATATCGTGTTTTATTATTTTTTGTTTTCCTTTATTTTTATTTAGTATTATAGGTTTTAACCACGAAAATTTTGTATATGTATTACTTTATCTTTTTAAATTTATACATAATCCAAAAATTTATTTTTATAGCAAAAAATAAATCATAAATTTAACTTTTGTTTATTGTAATAATCTAAGCAAAATGGTATAATTGGTATACTAAATTTAAGGGAGTTATAATATGAAACTTGAAAGAAAAGATAAATCTATGTTATTTTCATCAACTGAAATTCCAGATGTTTTTTTTACAGAATATATGAGTGAGGCAAATGGTGATTTTATTAAAGTTTATTTGTGTTTGGTTTTTTTAGCCAAATATAATAAAGATATAAAACTTAATGATTTATCTAAAAAATTAAATATCGATATACAAACAATACAAACTGCTCTTAATTACTGGGAAGAGAAAGGTCTTTTAACAAAACAACTAAATGGGTATATTATAAATAATTTATCAGAAATTGAATTGCATAAGTTGTATTCTCCAAATCTTACATTATCTCAAGAAGATATAGAAAGAAATGAAAAAAATAAATACAGAGCAAAAGCCATTGAATGTATTAATAATATGTATTTTCAAGGGGTAATGTCACCTGCGTGGTATAGTGATATCGATTTATGGTTCAAAAAATATGAGTTTGATGAACAAGTAATGATTTCTCTTTTTGATTATTGTTTTAATAAATCAGCTCTTCATAAAAATTATGTAAAAGCAGTTGCTGAGGCTTGGAATAAAAACAATATAAAAACATATGAAGATTTAGAAGCATATTCAGAAAAGCAAGAAAAAATGATAAAAATAAAAAAAGATATAACAAAAAAATTGGGAAGATATTCTCCTTTAACACAGTTTGAAGAAGCATATATAGAAAAATGGGTTTTAGAATATGGTTATGATTTAAAGGTAATTAATATTGCTCTTAAAAGAACTACATCTAAAGCTAATCCAAGTTTTGATTATTTAGACAAATTAATTTCAGATTGGCACGATAGAAATTTAAAAACAGATCAGGATGTAAATAATTTTTTATCAGAAATAAAACAAAGAAATAAAAAGGTTAAACAATTACAAAAGCAAACAAATTACAATAATTATGAACAAAGAAGTTATGATAATTTAGATGATTTATATGCTAACAAGAAGGTGAATTAATGAATAATGCTATATTAAATGATTTGTTAAAACAATATGAACAAAAAAGATTGGCACATTTACGTGATGCAGAAAATCGTAAAAAAGAATTATATTTATCCTATCCTCAATTAGAAAAAATTGATAATAGTATAAGTACTATTTCTATAAAAACTGCAAAGAAAATTCTAAATAATAACTCTCAAAAAACTTTGGATGAATTAAAAAATGAAATTGAAAGTTTAAAGAAAGAAAAAGAAAATTTATTAAAATCTTTAAATGTTCCTAAGAGTTATTTAGATGTTCAATATGATTGTAATATTTGCAAGGATACTGGATATGTTTTTGAAAATGGATTGTCTACAATGTGTAACTGTTTAAAGCAAAAAATTTATAATCTAGAATATAATCAAAAAAATATAAATAATATAGATTCTCAAAATTTTGATAATTTTAATCTTAATTTGTTTTCTGATAAATCTGACAAGAAAAAATATAATACAGATTTATCTCCTCGAGAAAATATATTATATATAAAAAAAGTTGCGGAAAATTTTATACAAAATTTTGATAATACAGAAACCAAAAATTTAATTTTTTCAGGTGGAACTGGTCTTGGGAAAACCTTTCTTTCAAACTGCATTATAAATGCTTTATTAGGAAAAGGAAAAACTGTAATGTATCAAACTTCACCTGTGATGCTTGATAATTTAATTGCAGATTTATTTGCAAAACCCGAAAATCAAACTGGAATTTCAAATAATTTATTAACAGTTGATTTGCTTGTTATAGATGATTTAGGTACTGAAACAATGAATAGTATGAAATTTACTGAATTATATAAAATCATCAATACTAGATTATTAAGCCAAAATGGTAAGTCATTAAAAACAATTATTTCAACTAATTTAGATTTAAACGGATTGTTTAATACCTATGACGAACGTTTAATGTCTAGATTTATTGGTTATTATGATATATACAAATTTTATGGTGATGATATAAGATTAAAAAAGCAGAAATGATTTCATTCCTGCTTTTTATAGTTAATTTTAATTAACTCTTTAAAACCTCACTACATCTATGACAAATGCATGGATTTTCTTTATCTTCGCCTACTGTAGTAGAATACATCCAACATCTTTCGCATTTTTTTCCTTCTGCCTGTTCTACTTTAATTCCTAATTTTACTTCTGAGTCTCTTAGATTTTTTTCTACTTTTAATTCAGAAATTATAAATACACTTTGCAATAATTCTAAATTGTCTTTAATAAAGTTATATAAGTTATCTTCTGCATAAAGAATAACTTTAGCATTTAATGAATGCCCTATTATTTTTTCTGCCCTTGCTTCTTCTAATTTTTTTGACACTATTTCTTTTATATGTACTATCTTGTTCCATTTTTCTCTCAATTCATTATTATCATATTGTTCATTAGTAGTTGGGTAATCTGTAAGCATAACACTTTCTACATCTGTATCTTTTGTTTTAGGCATATATTTCCATATTTCTTCTGATGTAAAGCAAGTAAGTGGTGCAAGTATTCTAACTAATGCATTTAATATTATATACATTGTTGTTTGAGCCGATTTTCTTGCTTTTGAATCTGCTTTTGAGCTATACAATCTATCTTTAATTATATCTAAATAGAAGTTACTCATATCAATAACACAAAAACTATTTATGGCTTGATATGCTTCGTGAAAATCATATTTATCGTAACTGTCTGTACATTTTTTTATCAAATCATTTAATTTTAATAATGCATATTTATCTATTTCCTCAAGTTCCTCATATTTAACTTGATCTGTATTTGGATTGAAATCTGATATATTACCTAAAATATACCTTGCTGTATTTCTCATTTTTCTATATACTTCTGTTATTTGTTTTAATATATCTTTAGATATGCTTACATCTGATTGATAATCTGATGAAAGTACCCAAAGTCTTAATATATCGGCACCATATTCTTTTATGATTTCTTGTGGACTTATTCCATTTCCTTGGCTTTTTGACATTTTTTTACCTTCAACATCAATCGTCCATCCATGTGTTAAAACCTGTTTAAATGGTGCTATTCCATTTACTGCAACAGATGTTAAAAGCGATGATTGAAACCATCCTCTATATTGGTCTGCTCCCTCTAAATATAAATCCGCTGGGTAATCTATACCCCTATCTACTAATACACCTTGATGTGTTGAACCAGAATCAAACCATACATCCATTATGTCTTTTTCTTTTATAAATTCTGTACATCCACAATTTTCGCATTTTGCATTTTCTGGCATTAATTCCTTAACTGTTAAATCCCACCACGCATTTGAGCCTTTTTCCTTAAATATTTTCTTTAATTTTTCTATAGATTCTTTTGTAATATATTCCTTTCCACATTCTGTGCAATAATATATTGGAAGTGGTACTCCCCAAGTACGTTGTCTTGATATACACCAATCTGCTCTTTCTCTTATCATAGTAGAAATTCTTTCTTCTCCCCAACTTGGAATCCATTTTACACTTTCTGCTGCTTTAATTGCTTCATCCTTGAATTTATCTACACTACAAAACCAC
>CAYZMV010000057.1:0-6170 GCA_964479635.1 uncultured Clostridium sp.
TATATATCCATCTTCAGTTGACATTACTGGAATTATATATTTTGCTTTTTCAAATTTTTGTGGATTTTTTATATATTCTATATCTCCTCCTTGATTTTGAACAAGTTCTAAAAACTTATTATAGGCTTTTCCATTTTCTATATTTTCTAAAATCATTTCTTTATTTTGCTCTAAATCGTTGTTTTTACCTGATAATTTTATAATATAACTTCCTATTGTTGTTATAATTTCTTTTATATCTTCTGGAATATTTCCTTTTAAACATTCTATAGTTTCAATTATTTCTAATGTATTTCCTATTGCATATCCTACTGGTTCATCCATATTTGTAAGTACACATACTGTTTCTCGGTTTGCAAGTTCCCCTATTTTTTTCATTATATTAGAGAGTTTTATAGCATCTTCCTTGTTTTTCATAAATGCTCCTTTTCCTACTGTTACATCTAATACAATTTTATTTGCTCCTGCCGCTATTTTTTTACTCATTATGCTTGATGCAATAAGTGGCATATTTTCAACACAATTAATAGAATCCCTCAAGGCATATAATTTTTTATCTGCTGGTGCTAAATTTTCTGTTTGACCAATTAAACTTATTCCTATTTTTTTTACATTTTCTATGAACTCATTTATGCTTATATCTGTTTTATATCCGGGAATAGACTCTAATTTATCCACTGTTCCACCTGTAAATCCAAGTCCTCTACCAGACATTTTTGCAACTGGTATTCCCAGTGATGCAATTATTGGAGTTAATATTAATGTTATTTTATCTCCAACACCACCTGTTGAATGTTTATCTATTACATTTTTGGATATCTCGGATAAATCTAATATATCCCCTGAATTTGCCATTTCTAATGTTAAATTTACTATCTCTTTTTCGTTCATACCATTAATATATATTGCCATTATTAATGCTGAGGCTTGATAATCTGCTATAGTTCCGTCAGTATATTTAGATACAAAATAGTGTATATCTTCTCTATTTAATTCTTTTCCATCCCTCTTTTTTGCAATTACTTCTTGGATATTCAAGTTCTAAAATTCCTCCTACACAAAATTTTTTGTAAAACTTTTTCTGTGCAAATTACATATTCCATATTCTTTTATTGCCTGTATATGTTTTGCTGTGCCATATCCCTTGTGCAATGCAAATCCATACTGTGGATAAACCTCATCATATTCCCTCATTATTCTATCTCTTGTTACTTTTGCAATAATGGATGCTGCTGAAATGCTATATATTTTTGCGTCACCTTTTATTACAGAAATATATTTAATACCTCTCGTATCTATTTTATCTAATGCATCAACTAAGATTACATCTGGTTTTACTTCGAGGTTATCAATAGCCATTGTTAAGGCCTTTTTTGTAGCATTTAATATATTTATTTCATCTATTTCTTGCTGATTCACTATTCCAGTGCTAAAACTTATTGCTTCATTTGTTATTTTTTCATATAACATTTCTCTTTTTGTTTCTGATACTTTTTTAGAATCATTTACATATTCGATAAATGAGTCTGGTTTCATAATAACACATCCAACAACAACAGGACCGGCCAAAGGGCCTCGTCCTGCTTCATCTATACCTGCTATGTATTTTATTCCATCATCATATAGTTTTTTTTCAAACTCTTTTAGCTTGTTTAATCTTTCTATTTCTTTCTCTTTCATATAATCACCTAAATATCTTGCAAATCAGTTAAACTATACATTGTTCCATATCCTTCTAGTTCATATCCTTCTAAATAATATACTTCACAATCATTTGGATCTTCTAAATTATAGAGAACTATATACATATTTTCTTCTATTGAATTTGGTAACCCTAGACTCTCTAAATCGCTACTGCTTAGTTTTCGTGCATTAGCTGTATCTGTTATATCTAATTTATTTGCTTCTTCCGTGCCTATTTCGGATCCTACCAATGCATCTATATCTTTAAAATTATATTGTTCTACAATTATTTTTGCCTTTGTTTTTATAGATAACATATTAGTTCTTATATCTTCTAATCTTGCCCTTCGTATTGCATCTGTTCCAAAATATAATCCGACTCCTGCAAGTATTAGCATTATTATAACTGTTATTAATAAAGCTATTATTGTTATACCATTTCTATTTTTTAATTTCATATTTTCAACTCCTCGCACATTATTATATTATATGTTCAAATCTATTTCAATACAAAATTTTATAAATGCGATATCTTATCAAAAAATATATAATATTTTTCAGTTTTTTTTAAGATATCTATTGTATGATATGGTTGTTTTAGGTTATTATTATATTATAATAATTTATTATTAAGGAGGTCTTTTTAAAATGAGTGACAATGATGACATTTATAAAAAATTTAGTTCAAATTCATCAAATTCTGGAGGATTTAAATCAAGCTTTTTAGTTCCATTTATTTCAGGAATTTTAGGCACAGTTCTTGTACTTGGATTGGTCTTTGGTATTCCAAGTATTAGGGAAACCTTACTTACTTATAAGCCTACTAATTCAACAACTTCTGACAATAATGAACGCTCTGATAATGGTGTAGTAGACTTTGTTTCTTTAAATAATTATTCTGATACAGCTGTGTATGCAGCAAGTAAAGTTTTACCTTCTATTGTAGGTATTAAGGTTGAATACACTGTTACATCAAATTTCTTGCAAGGTTTATCGCAAACGTCACAAGCTGAGGGTTCAGGTATTATAATAAATAAAGATGGATATATTTTAACAAATAACCATATTATAAATACTTCTGATTCTTCTATGTATTATGAGGTCTCAGAGGCAGAAAATGTATTTGTGTATTTGTATAATGATGATACGCCTTATGAAGCAAGAATTATAGGAACTGATGAAGAAACAGATCTTGCAGTTATAAAAATTGAGAAAAATGATTTGATACCTGCAGAACTTGGTGATTCTAATTCTATAAAAATAGGAGAATTTTCTATGGCAATAGGCAATCCTCTTGGAATTGGAACTAGTGTAACATCTGGTATAATAAGTGCTGTAAATAGAAATGTTACTAGCAATGAAGGAACAACTTATAATCTAATTCAAACAGATGCTGCTATAAATGCTGGAAACAGCGGTGGAGCTTTAATAAATGCTGAAGGAAAGGTTATTGGTATAAATACCCTAAAATTATCTGGAACGGGTATAGAAGGTATGGGATTTGCAATTCCTATTAATGATACTATTGAAATATATAATCAATTAATAGAAAAAGGTAAAGTTTCAAGACCATATATAGGAATTTCTGGTAGAAATTTAGATGAAATAACTGCAGAACGTTATAATTTACCTGTTGGTATATATGTTGAGCAAATATCTTTTAATACTCCTGCTGATTCTGCTGATTTAAAAGCAGGTGATGTAATTACAGCAATAGATGGGCAAAAAGTTACCACAATGGATGAACTAAATGATATCAAAAACAAGAAAAATATTGGTGATGAAGTTACTCTTGATGTGTATAGAAATGGAGAAACTAAACAAGTAAAATTAAAATTAGCAGAAATGCCATAAACTTCAAAAAAAGGGGATAGGCCCCTTTTTTTGTTGAATTTTTATTCAAATATTACTAAATCTATTTCACTTGTATAATTGTTGTTTCCATAAGCATATACTAAATATAAAATATTATCTTTTCCTAAAAAGTAGTTTGGCGTATTATCTACTTTGTACATTTCGTCTTCTTCGTTTCTTACAAAAACATTATATCCTTGATCACTTATATTTTTCATTTGTGCATTTTGTTTTTGTATTTCTTCTGATATGCTTTTTTGTACATCTTCTTTATTAAGATTTTTATATTCTAATATTTCATTTATATTAACTAATTTATTATTGTCTAAATCATAATTATATGTTTGTATAATATTTCTTTGCGGATTACTTCCATTTTTGTATTTACATCTTAATACTAATGACAAAATGTTATTATTTACATATACTACATAATCTAAGTTAAATATTACATTTGTTTTAGAATTTTGTACAATATTGATAATTGTATTTGCAAATGTATTATATATTTCTTGATTTACATTATTCGTAACCTCATTTTGTATTTTAAACATTGGTATTCTTGCATTAATACTGTAATTTGATTCTTCCTTCTCAATAGTATATGGACAATATATAATATCATCATAATTTATATCTTGTTTTGCAGTTAATTCCTTATTTATAGTATTTGTAAATATATTATCAAAATCACTTTGTAGTTCTTCATAATGTGAATTTTCTTCTTGTTTATTATGACTAATAACTCTTCTATTTGTAATTTGTGCATATACACCTATTGCTATAGATATAGAACATATTAATATAATTGAAGTAATTATTATAATCATTTTATATTTTCTAAAAAAATATTTTATATTCTTCATTTGTTTCTCCTCTAGCTATATATTATAACATTAAAAATTTATATGTTCAACTTTTTCTAACCGTTTCTTGACTATCGGCAAAATTTAATGTATTATAGTGTATATACTTATGTAAGAAAGCAGGAGATAAATATGTTATGTTCTAATTGTCATAAGAATATGGCTGTAATTTTTACAAAAAAAATAGATGGTGATAAAAGCACTATGGAAGGTCTTTGCTATAATTGTGCAAAGGAAAAGGGCATTAATCCTTTAGACATACTTTCTAGACAAGCTAATCTTTCTGAAGAAGAGTTAAATAATTTATCAGAACAATTTGAAAGTTTATTTAATGATTTATCAGAAAATATGGATATTAATGAATTAACTCCAGAAGATATAGAAGCAAATGGAGGTATTCCTCTTGGATCTGTATTTTCTAATATGTTTGAGAATAAACCAAATGAGACTAATGGTAAAGGAGATACCAATTCTAACGGTAAGAAGAAAGTTAAAACAGAAAAAAGGCCAAAGGAGAAAAAGAAAAGCTTTTTAGATATTTATGGAACTAATTTAACAAATAAGGCTAGAAAGAATGAGCTAGATGTTGTTATTGGTCGTGATAAAGAAATTGAGAGGGTTATACAGATATTAAATAGACGTTCTAAAAATAATCCTTGTTTAATAGGTGAACCGGGGGTACGGTAAAACCGCTATCGCTCAAGGTCTAGCAATTAAAATTGCTGAAAGAAAAGTTCCTGCTAAACTATTAAATAAAGAAGTTTATTTGCTAGATATGACAGCAATTATTGCAGGTACTCAATTTAGGGGTCAATTTGAAGGTAGGATGAAAACTTTAATTGATGAATGTAAACAAGCTGGTAATATTATTTTAGTAATTGATGAGATTCACAATATAATTGGAGCTGGTGATGCTGAACATTCAATGAATGCAGCTAATATTTTAAAGCCATCACTTTCAAATGGAGAAATTCAATTAATTGGAACTACTACTTTGAAAGAATATCGAAAATATATTGAAAAAGATTCTGCTTTGGAAAGAAGATTTCAACCGGTAATTATTGAAGAACCTAATATTGATGATACTATTGAGATTTTAAAAGGAATTAAAAAATATTACGAAGATTTTCATAAGGTAAAAATATCTAATGATGTAATTGAGCAAACTGTTAAAATGTCTGAAAAATATATTCACGATAGATTCTTGCCTGATAAAGCTATTGATATTTTAGATGAGGCTTGTTCCAAAATCAATTTAAATAATAAAGAATTATATGAGTTAGAAATTTTAAAAAATAGGCTTGCTAAAATTCAAGAGGAAAAAGAACAGGCAGTTGAATCTGATTCAATAGAGGATTATCAAAAAGCTGCTGATTTAAAAACAGAAGAATGTAATATTTTAGAAAGAATAGACGTATTAAATGAAAAGCTTGAATTAACAAATCTTACTGTAAATGACGTAGCAGAAGTAATTGAACATTCTACAAAAATACCTGTTAAAAAAATCACCGAAGCTGAAACTGTGAAATTGTTAAATCTTGAACAGAATTTGCACAAAAGGATAATTGGTCAAAATGTTGCAGTGGAAGCAGTTTCTCGTGCTATTAGAAGAAATAGAGCTGGGCTTCAAAGTACAAAAAGGCCACCTTCATTTATATTTGTTGGACCAACAGGTGTTGGAAAAACTGAACTTGCAAAGGCTTTAGCCTATGAAATGTTTGGTTCAGAAGATTCAATGATTAGAATTGATATGTCTGAATATATGGA